>JAGQQS010000793.1 GCA_020426105.1 Planctomycetaceae bacterium | reverse complement strand
TCATGGTCGTCGTGGTCGTCGTCGTTGCTGTCCGAGCGGCCTGCAGCATTGGTAACCCAGAGACTGTTGTCGCGGAACACAAGTCCGGTTGGCTCAGCATTTCTCACATCCAGACTGAATGTTTTGTTGGCCGTCTGGGATCCGGATGTTCTCGCCGCAGCCCCGGCAAAGCGCAGTAATTTGGGACCATTCTGTTCATCGACAATCCAGATACTGACGCCGTCAGTCGCAATATCGCGAGGATCCTGAATTCCTTTGGCCTTCCACGATCCGCGAAGAGTTCCATCCTGGTTGTAGACATAAACTTTTTTATTCGAGTCAACGACCCAATACGTATCGCCCACCAGATTGCTCGTGACACCACGCGGATCCGTGTTTCCGGTATTTCCGCGCACCAGCGAACTCTCACTCACCAATGTGCCACTGGCCGAATAGTGAAACAGTTTCAGCGACGTCTCATCCACTACCGTAAATTTAGCTGCTTCGATTACAGGGGCGACCTCGACGTTCACCACGGCGGTGTGCGTCGCCCCGGCGATATCCACCAGAGTCAAACTTACCGGAAAAACTCCGGCTTCCGAAAATGGATACTCAGCCGATACTTCGGACGTCGTGGAACCATCCGGCAGAAGCCATGTCCGCCGATAGATTTCAGCACTATTCAGAGTGGAGCGATCAGAACTGAACATGACTGTCGAGCCAGCCGTCACCAACGTATCGCCTGTAATGACGGCCGTTGGCCCGATGTCGTATGTGAAAGACAAAACACTGTCCGTGCTGATCCCTGCCGATGAGGTGGCTCGGAACACAAACTCATGCAGTCCGGCCGCAAGATCGCCCGGTCGATACAGAAACAGACCGTTCGCGACCGATGAGGTGATATTTTCAAAGGTACCGCCATCGAGTTTCACCTGCAGGAGCTCCACATCTCCCGAAACCGTCACGGTCATCGTTGGATCCGTGGTAATTCCATCTGAGTCGAACGACGCGTTTGTTGAACCCGCGGGTGCCGTATCGTTCGCCAGTTCTGCAAACACACCCGGAGCCTGCGTCTCCCCGAAAATTCTGACGGTTGTGTCCGTGGTCTGGTCATTGTTCACAAGCCGAAAAATAATCCTGCCCTCGGTCCCCGCTGGAAGTTCTGAGATGTCCAGCGAGACTCTCAAATCCTGCGTGTCCAGCGACGTGGTTGCCCCCAGCGCCACCGACTGCCCTGCCGTCAAATTGAAAAATGCATCTCGACGCAAATCGTACGTCGGCACAAGTGACCTTCCGTCCGATCCCACCAGAGCCACTTCAAAGGCATCGTTAATGTCGTGAGTTGTCAAAGTGGAAAACTCAGGATCCTGATACTGAAATGTCAGCGTGCCAGGGTTTTCGGGAATCGTGATCGCGCGTTCTGCGAGCACGTGGAAGGAGTCTCCTTCCACCAGTTTTACAGATCCGGCATCAATGGCACCGCTCCCTTTACCAGTCGCGCTGCCGCCATGCTCCGAAAAAATCCAGCCAGTGGAATTCTGAGTGGGCACCGAGATAACGGTGCTGCTTCCCCCTGAATCTGACACGGCTGTCGAAGTAGTTAATGCAGGTGCATTCGACACCGGCGCATTCGACGAAGATGCAGTTGGTGGCGTCGAACCAACCGCCGCGGGATTATCTGTGGCTGAACCATTCGTCGCACCACCGAACGCCGCACTATTCGCAGACGCATTGCCTGCCGCGGACCCATTTCCTCCTGAAGCGGCACTTTTGCCTCTCACCGGCCACGGTGAATCACCATTACCTGAGCTTCCTCCGACCGGCTGTTCCCAGGGCGCATGAGGACCGCCGCTGCATGACTTTTCTCCGCTGACGAACGCGCCGGATCCGGCGAATTCGGGACTTAGTCTCGCAGGTGGCGTGGCACGCTCTGTCGTCCCCATGGCCCCCGAATCCAGCGGGCTGCTCAACTGAGGAGACAACAGCCCCGCTGACAATTCTACCGGTGCATCGAACCGTAACTTCCCGTCCACGTCAATCGATCGCTGTGGTTCGTTGACGCGACCTGATCCGATCGAACGTGTCTCGCTGATCGTGGTCTTCGATTCGGATTTGTTGCTGGAGGGTTCCCTGCCCGAATTCGTTGATTCTCTTTCCTCATTCGCCCGATCGTGCCATGCTGAATCCGATGTCCCGCCGACTGCCAGATTTCCCGGCGACAGCCGCTCCTCCAGCGTGTCTGCGGCAATTCCATGAAAACGCTGCGCGCGTCTGGCCAACAACGGATACTGGTTTGTTTGAGATCTTCTGAACCGAAAACGACGGTTCATCGCGCCTGAAAACATCGGACGAAGACTGCACAACCAATCGAAAAGAACCATGGATGCACCTGCTCTGAATGAAAGGGGAGTCAATCAGTGGGCGGAACGCGATCGCCGACTGACTGACAACCTGCCAACTTCAGCCGTACGGCGCGCAGCACGTCACATTCAGCAGAGTCCGACTTAGATTTGGCGTCGGCACAGAAAGGAATCACTTGGTGTAGTGCCGTTAACGCAGGAGTCAGACGGCACGTGGACAATGACGACGGGAGAATAAGTCGTTGGCGTCATTTGAGATGTCCCGAGAAGATGAAGAAGTCGCATATCTGACCAGACGGCCAAATCCCTCGATTCATCTCTGGCAGGCGGCATCCTTTCGACCATCGTGAGTTCACGCAGGTCGGAGAACTTGTGGTGTTCAAGGCTGGGTAACGTGGGGCGATTCAGTTCCGGCCGATCACACCGGCGGGGCCGAACACCTGTCCCAATCCGCGATGCAGAAGCATCAGGTATTGCTGCAATCCGCACACTTTTTGAAAAGGCGAGACCGAGGCACCAACACACTCCCGTCGAACAATTTTGTTGTCGCAATATCAGAGATGAACATCTTAATGGTTCAACACCATCACATCGCTGCCATGCAGTGTGTTGCTGCTGACACTCTTCCAGTCCAACACAAACCCGCGGCTGCAACAGCTTCAGAAGAGCAGATCAGATAAGGGGTCAGGAACCAACAGCCAAGGCCCCGGAGGGTGTTGCGCCCCATTTGTTCCTCAGCTTCTCGTTCTGACTCCCGGGTCACTGATAGCCAGTACACTGCCGCTGGCGACATTGTTGTAACTGCCGCATCGAAAGTGTCAAGTCAACAAAGAAAAATAATTTTCTGCATCTGAGATTAATCATCCTGATCGTGAGATGAATCCTGTCCTGTTTATGCCACTCGCATCACGGCAATACTATCGGCGTCCGCGGCAGTGCAACCTGCCGCATCAACAAAGATCACTGTGGCAGACGCAGCCGCATAAACTTGGCGATGTGTTCGATTGCCTCACGCGATTCCGGAAGTCCCCGTATCTGAAACACATGCACCATTCCAGGCCAGACTTCGAGTTGCACGGGAATTCCGTCCGCTGTTGCCTTTTTCGCGGCTCGAACAC
>JAGQQS010000792.1 GCA_020426105.1 Planctomycetaceae bacterium | reverse complement strand
CCGGATTGCTGAAGTGTAACTGCCGAAGGCCCGAAAGGCCTCCCTATCTCAACCGCGAATTTTCCGGGAGACGTTCGTAACTGGCTTTGAATTGAGCACTTACGTCGAGGCGATGTTTGGCCTTCGGTGGCTGCCCTTTCTGCATTTTGTAATGTTTTGTAACACTTTACAACGCATTGTGTACCGGATTCAGTGCCTTAGGCAGCGAGAGGTGCTCAAATCGCCACGCAGTAAAATGCAGTCACTGAGGCAGGCAATGTCATCATCTGAATCCGCGAATCAGGTGCGCCTCGCCACTACTGTCCTGCCTATCTTTCCTGTTTGCCGTAGGACTTAGTGTGTCCACAACCGATCTCTCATCGAAGAGCGTCAGACTTCAGTTGTCGCCAGTGGCACAACAAGCCGAGCCTGCACAAAACTCTTCCAGAAATTGCTGACAAAGACCACATGCCGCACGGGTCGGTCGTTCGTCGTCACCGGAATGCGCCAGTTTTAGCCGACGTGATCACCATTCTTCCGGTCCTAGACATTGATAGGTTTAGTAACGGTGTCTTCCGTTGGAGCATCAGACCTGACTCTGTTTTGCTCGCTCGTGACATCGTTTTGCTTCGAATGACAGCAACGAGTCTGTGGAAAATTCCAGAAGAAACTCAGGCAAAAATAATCGATCACAAACTCCAGTAAAAACGAGTTGCTGGAAGTAGATGTTCGTGACGAGCACTTTACTTCATTGAGACGTCGTGAATCTGCCAGCGACCATTTTCCGGAGCATTACATGCAATCATTCACGCGTCTCTTCCTGCTGTCGTTCATTGGTGCGGTTTCGCTCCGCACCGGGAATGGACAGGATTCTAAAATACCTTTCACGATCGACAGGGAAACCACTCACATCACGGGACCGGTCGGCGAAGATGGTTCGATCGATTACATTGAAGCTCTGAGTCTGCGACAGCGGGAGGGGGTGACTCCGGAAAACAACAGCGTAGTCATGTTTCGGCGAGCTTTCGGGAATCGTGATCTCTCCCAGAACGTTGCAGTCGAGTACTATAAACAGCTCGGCATTGATGTGCCGCCGGATGAGGGTGATTACCTAATTGGCATTAATGAATATGCGCGCTCCCTCGACTGGTCAGAGGTGCCGGTTGTAGACGGACTTAATGGTGAGCAAGTTGTTATCGATCAGCATGGTGAAGCGGAAAGCCGTCCGTGGACGCAGGATGAGTTTCCCTTAATAGCGCGCTGGATTGACCTCAATGAAAAGCCGCTGATGCTTGCCATTCAGGGATCCCTCCGTCCGAAATACTTCTCACCGCTGCTGCCGAACAATGGGTTGGTCATTGGCATACTGCTGCCCGACGTTCAGAATATAAGAGAAATCGTTCGACTGCTCACGGCCCGCGCCATGCTTAAACTTGGCAAGCGGAATGCGGAAGGCGCTTGGCATGATGTAATGGCCTGTCATCGCATCGCCCGGCTTGTCGCCCAGGGGCCGACGCTGATCGAGATGCTCAGTGGCATCGCGACAGAAGCAAGAGCCTGCAAATGCGACAACCAAATTACAAACGGCTTCCTCACGGCTGAAAGGGCACTGAGGTTTTCGCAGGAACTGAGAGTCCTTGGCGATGTCCCCGGGTGTGCATCGAAAATCGATGTAGCTGAACGATATATGTACCTCGATGTTGTTGAAAATGCGGCCCTTCAGAGGATTGATCCTCAGCAACTCGTCAATGAGCCGCAGCCTTCGGATGAGAAGGCCACCACAGTCCCGACAATTTTCCAGCAGGCGATCAATCTGGAACTGGTTGACTGGGATCTCGTGCTGCGAATGGGAAACGAGGAGTTCGACCGGGCTGCGAAGATCGCACGACTGCCGACGCGGCTTGAAAGACAATCGGAACTCGCCAGACTGAATGCCGATTTGGAGCAAATGCAAAAAGACGCCGCACAATTGGATTCTGCAACGCTGCTGGGCGGGAAGACGGTTGTCTCCAGAAAGCTGGGCAAGATGATGATCGGTATGATGCTTCCGGCAGTAATGCGTATAGCTTATGAGGCGGAAGATCGTAACCTGATGCGACAGGAACTGTCACACTGTGCCTTCGCGCTCGCTGCATGGCGGGCCGATTGTGGAGAGTACCCGGAGCAACTTGGACATCTGGCACCGGAGTACTTGCAGCACATTCCGATCGACATCTACACCGGGCAGCCGCTCATCTACCGGCGTTCCGATTTTGGCTATCTGCTGTACGGGGTCGGGCCGAATCTGAAAGACAATGACGGATTCACATTTGGTGAGGGAACCGACACTGACGATCTCGTGGTGCGTTCGGCGGGTGAGGATCAGCGAATCGGGGAGGCTGCTAGAAGCGCGAAAGAGGGAAATTAACGCGACCAACCGGTATCCCGCCCGAAAGCGATGGCGGTACAGGTAACGCTTGGCGATGACAGTTCCCGTGGCGTTGAATTCAGGAGGCGGCAGAGTTCCCCTGGCCGCAGATTGCGCGGATTAATCGCCATGCGACTCTCCGTCTGCCAGTCGCCAGATCCGCCATGCAGCATAGTGCTTGAGATTGAACGTTCTATCCCCGTTTGTCGGCGCACCACATGCCACAACGGCCTCGATGCCTGGATTCCAGGGCCCTCTTTCCACTTACGCGGGACAACAGCCGTGCGAAGGGGGCGGAAAGGGGTCTGTTTGATTTGTAGTCTTACGTTGTTAGGCCTCAGTGATAGCACGCACGAAACGCATTTGTCCGTCGAGTGAGGTCTTTCACGTTCTGAATCGAGCGATGGCTCGGCTCACGATTATTGAAAAGCCGGAGGATTTCATTTCCGATTCATAGGCCAAAGAAACTGCCCCCTTTTGTCAACCAAAAGACGCCGTGAGCCTTTAATGATGAAAAACTCGTTCTACAACCAATTCGATCGTGCAGTCATTGCTGAGTGGCAGGGCGATCGAAGAAGCGGTCGCCGCACTCGCCGGGCGTTCCATATACTGACCACTGTCAAGCTCCAGAAATTCAACTGTCTTCGATTCGGCATCGATGACCAAATACCAGCGAACGCCCTGCTGCTGATACAATGCTCTCTTCACCGCACGATCTTTGTGCTCAGTGGCCGGAGGAATGACTTCTGCCACAAGTGCCGGAGGGTAGTCGATGTATTTGGCCGGAATGCCGTGGCACAGAAACGAGACATCGGGTCGCACTACTATAGCTGGGTCAATGCGCCAGTCAGTCTCCGCTACGACGACGCAATGGCAGCCGTTATTCCTGTGCAACTGCTCGCGAATCTCAGCCGCGAGCGAAGTCGCGACGAACTGATGCAGCGGCGATGGAGAGGGTGGACATACAGACTGCCACGCCATTCCATAGTTCCCAGTCGCCTTCCCGCTGTTCGTAGTCATCGACTGCATAGGACGGCGAATAGCAGACTGCACCACTTGACATCATATGCACCGGAGATAGGCGTTTGCGAAGTTAGACACCGTGATCAATAAAGTCTATCATCGATTTTTCCGGAGCGGTAGCTGTTTTGTGATTCGACATTTTAATCAATTGGAAAGTTTACCTTCATGACCGAAGAGGTTAAGGCATCCACTGTCGTCGATCTGCTGGCACAGCTGGTTGCCATTCCCAGCGTGAATCCCATGGGAGGTTCGGTAGATCCGGCGATCTGTTTTGAAGGTCGGATGAGTGACTGGCTGGTACGATTCTTTGAATCCATTGGCGCGGAGTATGAACGAATCGAAGTCAGTCCGGGCCGGGACAATGTGATCGCGCGGTACGAGTCGCCGGGAGCCGAATTCACGATCCTGCTCGACGCGCATCAGGACACCGTTCCGGTTGAGGGAATGACAATCGCGCCGTTTACGCCAAAGATCGCGGACGGGCGGCTGTGGGGCCGTGGCGCATGTGATGTGAAAGGCGGAATGGCCGCCATGCTGTTTGCGTTTCGCCGTCTGTTTCTTGAACGACCCACAGGAGCTGCGCATGTGGTTCTTAGTTGCACTTGCGACGAAGAAGCCACAATCAGCGGAATTACGGACCTGGTTCGCTGCTGGACGACGGCCCAGGGACGATCGAAACTGCTGTCATCGCGGCCGGACGTGGCGGTAATTGCGGAACCGACGGAACTGGATGTTGTCGTGGCTCATCGTGGCGTGACGCGGTTCAAAATCCGCACTCGGGGACGTGCCTGCCATAGTTCGGATCCGACTCAGGGCGTGAATGCAATTTATCGCATGGCCCGTCTGGTCTCGGCGATGGAAGAATACTCTGAAATACTGAGCAGGACCGTCAGGCCGCATCCCCTCTGCGGAGGCGCAACATTAAGCGTCGGCAGAATTTCCGGAGGCACCAGTGTCAACATTGTGCCGGATGAGTGTGTCATCGAAGTCGATCGACGTGTGATTCCAGGAGAGAACCTG
>JAGQQS010000791.1 GCA_020426105.1 Planctomycetaceae bacterium | reverse complement strand
CGAGCGCCGGCCCACCAATCGAAGTACGGCTCAGGGTGGGCCGACGCGGCTGAAACCACGAGGAGAAATCCTCAACCGGATCACCCACGCACCTAAGAGACGTCTTCCACCACGGTCTCCCGTACGACCTCATCGATCGTCGTCTGCCCGTCGAAAATCAGCTTCAATCCGGATTCACGCAGCGTGGTCATTCCTTGTTGCCGCGCAATGTCCCGCAGGTCATCGCCGGACGCTTCAGCCGCAATGGCATCGCGAAGCTCATCGGACATAATCAATAATTCGTAAATCCCAACGCGGCCCTTGTATCCCGAATTGTTGCAGCGAGCACAGCCTTTGCCGTAGTAAAACTTGTACTTGCGAGCCGTATCCAGTGGCAACTGAAGTTCCATCAGCAACTCATCCGACGGAGAAAACTGGGTGCGACATTCGCTGCAAATACGACGAACCAGCCGTTGGGCGAGAATTGCTTCGACCGTCGCCGTGATCAGAAACGCAGGGACTCCCATGTCCCGGAGCCGGGTAATGGCTGACGGAGCGTCGTTCGTGTGCAACGTACTGAACACAAGGTGTCCTGTCAGTGAGCTTTGGACAGCGATTTCGGCTGTTTCGTAGTCTCGAATTTCTCCGACCAGAATTTTGTCCGGATCATGGCGGAGAATCGACCTCAGTACATTTGCAAACGTCACACCAATTTCCGGATTCACCGGAACCTGAACGATTCCTTCAATGTCGTATTCGATCGGATCTTCACTGGTAATAATTTTTGTTTCGGTGGTATTCAGTTCATTTAAGGCTGAATACAGAGTCGTCGTCTTGCCGCTCCCGGTCGGTCCGGTAACGAGGACAATGCCATTTGGCCGCTTCAGAATGTTGCGAAACTTGCTGAGGATCACTGCGTCCATGCCGATCTTATTCAGATCCAGCGCGACAACCGTTCGGTCAAGGACTCGCATGACCACAGCCTCGCCAAACAGGGTTGGCAGCACGCTGACGCGTAAGTCCACGTTATTTCCGCCGACATTCAGTTCGATGCGGCCGTCCTGTGGCAGGCGACGCTCGGCGATGTCGAGATTTGACATAACCTTGATACGACTGACGACTGCGTTTGCAAGATGTCGCGGCGGCGGCACCATCTCAAATAATACCCCGTCCGCCTTCACGCGGATCTTAAACTCGTCTTCAAACGGCTCGAAATGGATGTCGCTGGCCTGATCACGGATCGCCAGCAGCATGACCATGTTCAGCAACTTCTTGATCGGCTGTGCGTCTGACATTTCTTCGGCAGACGCCAGATCGTAACCCCGAATGCGCTTTTCATGGTCTTCGTCGGTGCTCAGCTGTCCAATAACGTCTTCGATGCTTTCTTCTCGATCGGCGTAGTAGCGTGAGATCGCCGCCTCGACATCCGGACCGGATGATACGGCCCCCCGGATTTCGTGGCCCAGAAAATTGCGAAGGTCGTCGAGGGCGCCAACGTTCTGCGGATCCGCCATCGCGACTGTCAGCACGTTGTTCTTCAAAGAAACCGGCATGATCCGATAGACTTCTGCCATGGTCTGTGGCACAAGATCCAGAACGTTCGACTGGATATTGGTTTCCTCGAGGTTAACAACCGGCATCCCCCACTGTTCAGCGAGTGCCTGGGTCACCTGTTCCTGTGTCACCAGACCCATGCGCACCGCAACCTGCCCCAGCACCGTTCCGGGACTCTGCTTCTGTTCCTCCAGAATGTCCCACAGCTGATCGTCATTGATGAATCCCAGATCGATCAGGATCTGTCCGATTTTGCGTTGAGCCATGCGATTGTCGTCTTCAGTGTTCGGTGGTCAGTTGAAAGATACCCGCGTCTGTTGAATTGCGTTTACGATTCCGTCGGCTGGTCGTGGATCTCCACTATTCGTCATCATCTTCTTCGTCTTCGTCATCAAAGACCCCTCGCTTGGCACGCTCAATGCGAGCCCGAAGTTCACCGGGGTTATTGGACTTGTACATTACATCTTTTTCCTCGCAGATTCCGTTCTTCCAGAGATTGAACAGCGAATCGTCGAGCAGGATCATGCCGAACTTACGTCCCGTCTGGATCGCACTGTTGATACGAAAGGTCTTGCCTTCGCGGATCAGATTCGCGATGGCGGGTGTGACGACCAATTGCTCGTAGGCCGCCACGAGGCCTTTTGGTTTTCGCGGCAACAGGGCCTGACTGAGAATTCCGATGATCGCGTTGGCCAGCTGAGTTCGAATCTGTTCCTGCTGGTTTGTGGGAAACACGTCAATAATACGATCGACTGTCCCCTGGGCTCCGGTCGTATGCAGAGTTCCGAAAACGACGTGGCCTGTTTCCGCCGCGGTGATGGCGGCAGAAATCGTTTCAAGGTCACGCATTTCGCCCACCAGAATCACGTCGGGGT
>JAGQQS010000790.1 GCA_020426105.1 Planctomycetaceae bacterium | reverse complement strand
GCAGGCGGCAATGGAAACCAGGGCATCAGTGGCGCGGGCGGCAACAGTGGCGCGGGTTCCGGGACGGGAGGACCGGACGGAACAGTCGGGCTGTACGCACGCACTTATCTGGTCCGGACCTTCCTGATGTTTGCAGACGCAGAATTGTTCGCTGCTTTTCCACAACTGATCGTCGATCCGTTCAACGGGATTTCCGTTGTAATTAACTAACACCACCCAGTGGGAGAACCCAAAGTCGGAGTTTTCGCGATCCACGATGGCGAGCAGAATCCATTTCCGGTCAACTTTCGAGATCGTATGTGGCGTTGAAGACCGCAACCGCCAACTGGTCTCCCACAGTGGCGTGGGTGGGGCCACATGGATGCTCCGCTTTCTATTCGACGACAGAGGAACATCCGGAAAAATGATGGCCCTGCAACAACTCCGAAAGCAAGAGCAGATGATGAGCCAAGGCTCACTGAAATAAACATATGTACAGAAACCAATTGACATGCTGCGACCAGCGCGGACTCAAAGCTAAAGTGTCAAGTTATCCGTTCAGGTGAGCGAGCGGTCAGAAGCAGCGTGGCTGATCGGGCTGGAAAACCAGCAGAACAAAGGAGGCAACTTATCGTTAAGAGTCAAATCAAAGGTAGAAACGGGAATTCGCGTTGGTTATCATCGTGTTGCTGCGAGATGGCCATCGTGAATCTTTCCGCCGCGTCTGCGTTGAAAGCATGTCGGGAACTGTCGTTATGCAGACGTTTGCTACGTCCGTCAGACTACTTGAGCGCGCTCGCGAAAATGAAGAAGACGCGTGGGAGTCAATCGTCCGGATCTACCGCCCGTTCATTGGTCGAATTCTCACACTGTCGGGAATGCGGGAGCCGGACCGTGAGGACCTGTTGCAGGAAGTGATGACGACGCTCGTTCGAGAAGTGCCAAACTTCCGCCATTCGGGACGTCCGGGAGCCTTTCGAAGTTGGCTGCGGAGCGTGGTCCGTAACCGAATTCTGGGATACCAAAGGTATCACGCTGTCCGTTCGCATTTGCCACTCGATTCCGAAGTCTTCCATGTTTCCGCAACAAATGAACTCTGGGAGCATTTTGACCGCCAGCACGATCTTCACGTCATGCATGAGCTGCTGCAGTTGATTCAGTCAGAGTTTACGAATTCAACGTGGACGGCATTTCAAATGCAGATGCTTGAGGGTTGCCGAGCGTCAGACGTGGCCACTGCACTTGGAATGTCCACCAGCGCGGTGCTTTCCGCCAAGTCCAGAGTTCTGAGGCGACTGCGGTGCGAAGCGACTGGACTGATCGAGTAAACGGCGAATTTCCGGAAGTGGTGACAGGATTCAACATGCGGCGCACTCCAGAGTCTGAGAAGGATTTTTGAAAGCTCAATGGTACAGTTGGCGTATGGCTATGACGGCAGATCAGCATTCAATGACCGGACATCCTCCGCAAAACTGCCTTGCCGAATATGCACAGGGAAAAATGTGCGATGAAGCGCTGATCGAATGGGTTGAAGCTCACCTCGCTGATTGCGACGATTGCCGTCTGGCCGTCGAAGATGCTCCTCGAGACGACATAATGTTGCTCGTGCGTGATTCAGCCGCGATTGCGGCTCAGGTCCCGTCGGACGACGCACGCATAAGTGATTACGCTGCCGCCTTTGGTCACAAGCAAGCCGGCCAACAGAATCCTCGGCGACCGTTTCGACTCATTGCTGGTTATGAAATCCTGAACGAACTCGATCGCGGTGGGATGGGGGTCGTTTTTCGTGCGCGGCAGATCGGGCTGAACCGGATTGTGGCTCTCAAACGACTGCACTCGGGAGTGCTGGCCAGCGGAGACGAGTTGAGACGGTTTCGGCAGGAGGCCGCCGCGCTGGCAGCACTGCAGCATCCCAACATCGTTCAGGTGTTTGACGCTGGTGAACAGGAAGGTGAACCGTTTCTGGCGATGGAATTTATTGACGGACAGCCGTTGAGTTCTGTATTGTCGAAGACCACCCTGTCGCCTGACGTCGCCGCGAAACTGGTATGCATCCTTGCGCGGGGCATTCAGGCAGCTCATCAATCGGGTGTTATTCACCGAGACCTGAAGCCGGCGAACGTACTGATCCCTTTCTCAACCGAAGTGGCGGCGGATTCAGACGCCACAAGCTTTGTCGAGCACAGCGCGGACCAGCAAAAGCAGTTATCAAACCGTGCCAAAATCGTTGATTTTGGTTTGGCCAAAGTCAATCAGCCGCCTGATGGCATGTCGAACACTCGGGTCTGGTGGGGGACTCCCAGTTATATGGCCCCCGAACAGGCACATGAACTGTCACCACTATCCGATGTGCTTTCGGATGTCTACGGCCTGGGAGCGATTCTGTACGAATGCCTGGTCGGGCGACCACCTCATCTCGGTGCAACGCATCTCGAAACGCTTCGGCAGGTGCGTGAATCGGAACCGATCGCACCTCGGGAGTTTCAATCCGATCTGCCGCTCGATTTGCAATCCATCTGCCTGAAGTGTCTGCGGAAGCAGCCGTCCCGACGCTACCTGACGGCGGCAGCTCTGGCTGAAGATCTGCAACGGTTTCTCGATGGCGAACCGACTAAAGCTCGCCCGGTCGGAATCGCCGAACATCTACTGCGGTGGACAAAACGAAGGCCCGCCGAATTCGGCCTGATCGCAATATCGCTGCTCGCTTTGTTTGGTGCCTTCGTCGCCTTCCTGCACCACGTTGCGGACCTGCATGTTGAGGTTGAGAAGACGACAACAATCGCTGAACAGGTAGAATCTGAACAACAGCGAGCCGACCGAAACTACGTTGGCGCCCGCGAGACGGTGCAAAGGCTGTACACGTTGGTCGAAGACACATGGAACTCAGAGTCACCCGAGGTGCGAGAATTGTCTGAGCGACTGCTGCAGCCGACGACTGAGTTCTTTCAATCCATAGTCGATAATGGAGACCAGGATTTGCAGTCGATGTACGACCTGTCGATGTCGCGGCAATGGTATGGCACCTTGCTCCTGCGAAACGACAAGGTTAATGAATCGCG
This sequence comes from Planctomycetaceae bacterium, assembly GCA_020426105.1. Lineage (GTDB taxonomy): Bacteria > Planctomycetota > Planctomycetia > Planctomycetales > Planctomycetaceae > SXXK01. The sequence goes on along the minus strand of JAGQQS010000790.1, from coordinate 1,598 downwards.
CGAGCAATACCGCCGGTCGATTGCAGCGGCGACTGTGCTGCGACAACGTGCTCCCGACAGCGACATATATCGATTTCACGAAGCCGCCGTGCAGGTAGACTACGGGCAGGCACTTGCAGAGTCTCCTGCGGATCTGAAGAAGTCGGCTGAGCAGATCATGTCGGCAATCCGCACGCTTACCGTGATGCCTGAAAAAACATCTGCCAGGTTGCGCTTGGAAGCACTCGCGAAAGCATATCGATCATTGGCGATCACCTATAAGGCAGCAGACCGACAGGTCGATGCAGAAGCAGTGTTGCGAAAGGCAATCAAAATTCAGAGTCAGCTGATCAAATTAAACACGAAGAACGTGAACCTGGAAATCGACACTGCCCAGGTCCCGCCGACAAATCGCACGAGCAAATCGCCGTTTTGAATTGTTTCCAGCCGCAGAGAGAGATCGCCGCAGTCCCGGCTGGCCGGAGCATATGAATTCCCGGCAGACCGACGCCGAGTTGACAGCCATTCGCCGCAGCGTCAACCGAGTCACTCCATTTGAAACACAAGAGGTGTCAGCGACGGTCTCGCGTGAAATCAAAGCAATTGCACTCGAAAACGTGTTCCCGGGCATCATTCAGCATGAGTATTTCAGCGGCAGTTCTTTGGATCCGATGATTGCAGATCAGAGAGTTCTAAGCGGAGCGCTTTGGCCTCTGGAAGATCGCACGGGAACGGCTCGCGATGGGATCTCAAAGGCGGGCGTTAGAAAATGTAGACAATGTAGCCATCACGCTCCGACGTTGTGAGCCCGGTCTCTTGTTCGTGATGATGAAAAGGCCGTTCGCCAATCTCAAAGTCATCGATCCATGCTGCCTGGGAATCCACCGCACGTTGTTGAGCCGCGGGCCTTCCTGAAGGCTCGTCTCGGCGGAGTGAGACGGCTACATTGTCAGCCCGGGCTTGACATATCCATTGCCGGCGGTGTGAGCCGAATAGGACTTGGTTTAGGTTCGTAGTCGCGCCTTTAGGCGGAATCGCGGTTGCTATGGACAGCAAATTCCAGCTGAAGCCGGGACTAGGAACGAGATGCAATTCTAAACCAGGTGCCATTGGGTGTGACCCACCGGTCTGTGATCGTCAAGAACTTCAGGCCGACACACCTGCGATTGTGTCTTCCTTTCAGGTAACGCTGTGAAGTATTTTTATGCGGGCAAAGACGTTTAACCGATTATAGTGCCTACCATTCGCAATGTTGCTCCCGCCAGCGTTCACTTGGCACCGGCGTTCATCCCCTTGCCACACGCAATCCCTTCCGGACCGGCGATTTTCTGAGGCCCGCTTGATGAATGACGGGCTGTTGCTGCTACAATCGCCGCTTTCGAAAAGACTGCGGATATTAAGCGGCTCCCGAGGTGCCGGTGCATGGCTCTCCTTGAAGTTGACAACCTTTCTGTAAATTACGGCGCGATTGAGGCGATCCGCGGCTGTTCGCTGCGCGTGGAACAAGGCGAAATCGTAACGCTCATCGGAGGAAATGGCGCCGGAAAATCGACAACCCTGCGCACGATCTCCGGCCTGCTCACTCCGAAAAACGGCACAATCCGGTTCGATGGCCAGTT
>JAGQQS010000789.1 GCA_020426105.1 Planctomycetaceae bacterium | reverse complement strand
CTCGCATTCGCTCGCTGGTCCCGCCGTACTTTCTACCGATGCATAATTTTTCCGGCGACTGCTTCAAAGCCGCACGATTTCAAAGAGGAAGAAGGAGATCGCAGAGGGGGGATTCCCTGTTATTGTCGATGGGAGATCCTGAGCGGCAGTGCAGGCAGGGCTTCTGCGACTCGATTCCGATTCCCAGTTTCGGCGCGCCCGGTTCTGTGGCGGCTCTTCTAAGAATTTTTTCCAATTGCCCTGTGTCCGGGTATATGATTTCGCTCCTGCTGGACTCCTGCGCCCGTGACCCTGCATTACCCATTAATCATCTCGAAACAATACATTCAACATGACATCTCAACGACCGGACATCCGGAATCTGCTGGAAGAACGAATTCTGATCATCGACGGTTCGATGGGTGCGCTGATCATGTCGAATAACCCGACTGAAGAGGGTTATCGTGGTGAGCGGTTCAAAAATCACAATGTCGATATTCGCAATGCCACAGATCTGCTTGTCCTGACTCAGCCGAAGCTCATTTCCGGTATACATCAGCAGTACCTCGACGCCGGTGCGGATATTATTGAAACCGACACATTTAATGCGAACATTGTGTCGCTGGAGGAATTCGAACTATCACACCTTACTTATGAAATCAACAAAACGGGTGCCGAACTGGCGCGCGCTGTTGCGGATAAAGAGACCGCTCGCAACAGCAGAAAGCCACGTTATGTCGCTGGCAGCATCGGGCCGACGAAAGTACAGCTTTCGATGAATGCCGACAAGCCGGGATCGCGACCGTTTCAGTTCGATCAGATGGTTGAGTCGTACGCAGAACAAATCCGCGGCCTCATGGATGGTGGCTGCGATCTGTTGCTCCCTGAGACCAGCTTCGACACGCTCAATATGAAGGCCTGTCTGTTTGCGATCGGACAGGTGTTCGAAGAGAAGGGGCGCGAGATTCCCGTCATGATTTCCGGCACCGTGTTTACCGGAGGAGTGACGTTGCTGGGGCAGTCTGTCGAAGCCTTTTATACGGCCGTCGAACATTTCCCGGCTCTAAGTGTCGGCTTCAACTGCGCGCTGGGACCAAAGCAGATCAAGCCCTACCTTGAAACTCTGTCGAGTATGTCAACGAAGTATACTTCCTGTTATCCGAATGCAGGTATGCCGGATGGCATGGGGGGATTTGACACCAGCGCAGGCGATTTCGCCGGGATTGTCCATTCACTGGCACAGTCCGGTTTGCTCAACATTGTGGGTGGGTGTTGTGGTACGACGCCGGAGTACATTCGCAACGTCGCCGACGCTGTCAAAGGATTGAAACCCCGACAGATACCTGAAGGCAACGGCTGGTCCACTTATTCGGGATTCGACTACCTCGCCCTGCGGCCGGAATCAAATTTTATGAACGTTGGCGAGCGAACCAACGTCGCCGGATCTCGCAAGTTTCTGCGACTCGTGCGAGAGGACAAGTTTGATGAAGCGGTCAGCATCGCTCGCGACCAGGTCGAAGGCGGCGCGCAGGTGATCGACGTCAATATGGACGAAGGTCTGCTCGACGGGCCGCGCTGCATGGAGAAATTCCTGTGGCTCCTGCACGACGATAATATTCGTGTGCCGATCATGATCGACAGCTCCGACTGGAAAGTCCTGGAGGCCGGTCTGAAGTGTGTTCACGGCAAAAGCATCGTCAACAGCATCAGCCTCAAAGAAGGCGAAGCCGAATTTCTGCATCGCGCGAAGTTGATTCGTCGCTACGGAGCGGCGGTGATTGTCATGGCGTTTGATGAAACCGGGCAGGCGGCGACGTGCGAAGAAAAAGTCCGCATCTGTAAACGCGCGTACCAATTGTTGACAGAGAAAGTCGGCTTCCCGCCGACCGATATCATCTTCGATGCCAATATTCTGACGGTTGGCACGGGCATGGAGGAGCATTCGAACTACGCAGTGGAGTTTATCGAAGCGGTTCGACAGATCAAGAAGGAATGCCCGGGAGCGAAGACATCCGGCGGCGTAAGCAACGTGTCATTTTCTTTCCGCGGCAACGATGTCGTGCGTGAAGCGATGAATGCGGTCTTCCTGTATCACGCGGTGCAGGCAGGCCTTGATTTGGGCATCGTCAATCCGCAGCAACTGGAAGTTTACGACGAGATCGACAAAGAATTGCTGGTCTACATCGAAGACGTTGTGCTGAACCGCCGGCCCGATGCGACGGAGCGGCTGATTGATTTCGCAGAGAAGGTCAAAGTTAAGGCCAGTGGCAAAGAGAAAGTCGAAGAGTGGAGAAGCGGCACCGTTGAACAGCGACTGCAGCATGCACTGCTGAAGGGCATCACCGACTATGTCGATGCCGACACCGAAGAAGCCCGTCTGAAATATGGACGGCCACTGGACATTATTCAGGGGCCGCTGATGGACGGCATGAACGTCGTCGGTGACCTGTTTGGTACCGGCAAGATGTTTCTGCCTCAGGTCGTCAAGTCGGCTCGCGTGATGAAGAAGTCCGTGGCGTGGCTGGAGCCATTCATGGAGGCGGAAAAGGCCGCCAAAATCAGTGGGCGACTCGAACGATTCAACGGTGTCGGCTTGTTTCTGGGACAACGCGAAGAGGCCGTGGCACTGGCAGAAGCCGCTGAGAAGCTGGCTGATCCGAATACGATCGCAACCAGCAATCGTGGAACTTTCCTGATTGCTACGGTGAAAGGCGATGTGCATGACATCGGCAAGAATATCGTGGCGGTTGTGCTTCGCTGCAACAACTTTAAGGTCATCGATCTGGGAGTCATGGTGCCATGTGAAAAAATTCTTGAAGAGGCAATTAAACACAAGGCCGACATCATCGGACTCAGTGGCCTGATCACTCCGTCTCTCGAAGAGATGATTATCGTAGCGCGCACCATGAAGGAACAGGGATTTACCGTACCACTGCTCATCGGCGGAGCTACCACCAGCGCCAAGCATACGGCGGTGAAGATCGCTCCGGCGTATGATCAGCCGGTCGTGCATGTCGGTGATGCCTCGTTGTCGGTGGGTGTCGTCGAAGCATTGCTGGATCCGGATCAAAAGACAGATTATGTCACGAAAAACCTCGAAGCCCAGGGAAAGGCGCGGGCATCCTTCGATCAGCGTCAGCAGGTGACACTGGTTCCTTATGCGGATGCTCTGGCAAAGCGAATGCAGATTGACTGGACGAAATATACTCCCCCGAAGCCCGAGTTCCTCGGGACGCGAATTATTGAAGACCTGCCTCTTGAGGAGTTAGTACCTTATATCGACTGGTCGCCGTTTTTCAGTTCCTGGCAGCTGATCGGTAAGTATCCGAAGATTCTGAACGATGCTGTCGTTGGTGAGGAAGCGCGGAAGCTGTTCGAGGATGCTCAAAAAGAATTGTCTCTGTTGCTGAAGAACAAGAGCATTAAAGCCCGCGGTGTCTACGGCTTCTGGCCAGCGAACTCAGACGGGGATGACATAGTTCTTTGGACCGATGAGACTCGGACAACTGAACTGATGCGTTTTCCAATGCTGCGTCAGCAGTGGGAGCGAGTCGGGCAGACGACCTTCCGTTCCCTCGCCGACTATGTCGCGCCAAAATGTAGCCATCACGATCCGGGTGATGAGCCTTCAACAGCGCCTTCTCATCAACCAACGCCACTCGCCGCCGCCAATAACTCTTCGGGGCTCGTCACGCGGAGCGATGACGGCCACATTGACTACATCGGGGCGTTTGCTGTCACGGCGGGTCATGGTTGCGATGAACTTGCAAAGTCCGTCGAAGCAGCGGGTGATGACTATCGAGCGATCATGATCAAGGCGCTGGCCGATCGTTGTGCCGAAGCATTCGCCGAGTATCTGCATGCAAAAGTGCGGCGTGAATGGAGCTACGGCAAATCTGAAAAACTGACGAATGATCAGCTGATCGATGAGCAATACGACGGCATTCGCCCGGCATTCGGTTATCCATCGTGCCCGGATCATCTTCCCAAGGGCCCGCTCTGGAAACTGCTCGACGCTGAAACGGCGACTGGTATGAGTCTCACCAGCAGCTTCGCGATGTGGCCCGCGGCGTCCGTAAGTGGTCTGTACTTTAGTCTGCCGGATCGCCTGATTCCGGGATCGAAATACTTCGCCGTTGATCGAATCAGCAAAGATCAGGTTGAGAATTATGCGGCTCGCATGAAAATGCCCGTCAAAGATATCGAACGCTGGCTGGCTCCTAACCTGGGTTATAATCCGTGATACCAGAGTTCAACTGTTTTATGAAGATCGCAGAGGCATAAGCGAGCTCAGGTTGTTATGTTCCGGGCCGTCGGCGCTAAAATTGACACGAGTCGGTAGATCTTTACACCCGACTCTGAAATTTGCCTGCGAGAAAATCTGCGACAAAGAACGTAGTGGACGAGGCCACGAG
>JAGQQS010000788.1 GCA_020426105.1 Planctomycetaceae bacterium | reverse complement strand
ATCTGCTACGACATCGAGTTTCCGGAGTTGGTGCGAATTGTTGCCAGGAAAGGTGCCGGGATCATCTTCGTTCCATTCAATACGGACACTCGGCACGGCTATTTGCGAGTTCGTCACTGCGCGCTGGCCCGCTGTGTTGAAAACCACATTTACGTCGCAGTTGCCGGGTGTACGGGAAATCTGCCGTTTGTTGAGAATTCAGATATTCACTACGCTCAGTCGGCCATTTTTACACCAGCAGACGCTGAATTTGCCCGTGATGCGGTCGCCGCCGAGTGCAGCGCCAACATTGAGACAATGATCATCCATGATGTGGATGTGGAGCAGCTGCGACGCCATAAGCAGACTGGCAGTGTCCAGAACTGGAACGATCGGCGCCAGGATCTGTACAAAGTCGTCTACCTGGAAGACGGCGAAGAGAACGTGGTCTAAACCAGGCAGAACCTGAACGCTCGATTACGCAAAAGCCGGCTCAGCGAGTTCATTATCGCAATAATCAACCGGGGCAATCCATGAAGGATTGTTGCCCAGGTCATCAACATGCAATTCAGCGATACTTCCATTGACCGCGACGAGAGTCACGATTCTGTTTCCAACTCGAATCGACTCGCCCGGAACAAGATCAATCTGGTGGATCTGCATGATGGAAGGGCTACCTTTTATTGAAAATTCACCGTAAGCGACGTGGCTTGTGAGAGCCATCCGCGAAGTGAGACCAGACAAACAGGTACCTGCGCCGGAGTATCAGCAGAACGCTGACGAGACTCTCCAGGATTCATGGAATCACAGGCACCTTCAAAGATGAAGTGAGCTTTATACCGACGACTCCGCGTTCCATCAATCTCGATTCAAAATTCATTTTGATGTTCGTGGCAGCTTTTTTTTACGAGAGAAATTAAGCTTCGTGCGCTTTCATTTTCCAAAGAAATTTTTTTGGCTTTTCTTCAGAAGGATGGTGGAGTCGGTCTTGCGTTCGTTAATCCGTCGAGTTCCCTGACAGGCGTTTCAGGCGCTCCAGAAGTTCCTGGCGGGCTCGAAAAATGCGACTGCGAACCGTACCGATCGGGACGTCCATGATGTGCGCGATTTCTTCGTACGACATGCCGTCGAGTTCTTTCAGGATTAACGGTTGACGGAACTCTTCCGGGATTTCTTTCAGCGCAGCCTGCAGCCGTTGTATTTCTTCTGCCTGCAGGATTTGATGTTCAGGCGCGGATTGAGCGCGCGTGTCCAGGGGTTCAAATCCCGCATCGTCCCGTAATTGATCAAGCGATCCTGACTTGATTGTTTGACGACGAATTCTGCTGGTCGCCACATTTCGTGCAATGCGATACAGCCACGAGTAAAACTGAGCCTCACGCCGATAAGTGCTTAACTTTCTCCATCCCAGAATGAAAGCCTGTTGAGCAACATCCAGCGCTTCTTCGCGCGAGCTTAATGCATGCTCCAGACTATGCACGAGGCGATCCTGGTATCTCTGTACCAATGCATCATACGCGCGTGTGTCTCCCGCCACGGTGGCGTCAATCAGTTGCAGGTCAGAGAGCCCGTTCACGGAGATTACTTTCAGGCGGCTGGCAGATTGCGTCGTTCCCGCATCTGTGTTGTTTGCGTCAGTTTTCCACGCTGCGAAAAATAAAACATGGCTGCGATGCCGGTCGTCAGCAGGCCAATGCTGACCAGCTGTGAAAACGTAAATATCGTGCCCAGACGCCTGGGTTCGTCGTCTCGCAGTGATTCCAGAATAAATCGGTTGATGGGATACAGAATCCATCCCAATGCCAGCACGGCTCCATCATACGGGCGCTGGCGAAAATACCACGCGAGAATGCCCGCAAGGACGAAAGCCGCAAACGAACTGTAGAGCTGTGTTGGATGCAGCGGGATGGTGGAAAGCGGATTCTGCAGAATGCGGCCTTCCGTTGCCAGTTTTTCGAAAGTCAGGCTGTCTGGCGGAAAACGCACGGCCCACGGCAGGCTGCACGCTTTTCCGTAACAGCAACCATACAAAAAGCAGCCAATGCGGCCGAATCCCTCCCCCACGAACATCGACGGTGCAATCACATCAAACATGGCCAGAGAACTGATACCACTTCGCCTGCAGTAAATCACGACTCCCAGAATACCGCCAATCACGCTGCCATAAAATACGATGCCCCCGTCCCACAGCGCGAAGGCGGCTTTCAACAATTCGACTCCATGCCTGCCCGCAAAAACGCGATCACCATACTGCAGAAGATATATGATTCTGGCACCGATTAACCCGGGAATCAATGCCCACATCATCATGTTCCAGACGGCTTCCGGAGGCTGACCAATCAAACGGACCCTCCGCGCCGCAAGCCATGTTGCCGATGAGAATCCGATAAACATCATCAGGCCGTAGCCAAAGATCGGGATTCCACTGTTGACCAACGGCAGTTTCAGTAACCCAATGGCCACTAGCGCTGCAGGTATAATCAGCCAGAAACCTGCTGACAACGCTGATTCACCCGCCTTCTTCGTGGTGGCGTACATCGTGACGAACGCGATTCCCACGCATGCAATGCAGAGCACGATTAACCATGCAACGCCAATATGGAATTCATTGCCTGCCGCCTGCCATTGCCAGACGTTGTCAAAAACAAACCGCAGTAGTACTTTCCGCATAGCGGCAGAACCTCCAGAAGCGAAAGATGCGTGAACCTCTTTCGTGAGCATGACATCCAGCCTGTCGCCTGCTCGTGATGCCTCAAAACCGGCCATCGTGCTCTGTCAAGCCTCGGAAAAGGGGGCAGGAACCAATAGCCAAATGGTCCGAAAGGTGCTGCGCACCATTGGTTCCTGCCCCCGTTTCTGACACCTGTCGCGTCAGACACAAAGTATAATAGCCAACATGCGGCAGTTAGCGAAACCGCAGAATCTGATTGTCGATCAGGCGAGTTGCACCAATCTTTGCGGCGATCAGGGCGACCGCAGAATCCGAGCGATCAGCCAGTGGTTCCAGCGTTACCGGATCAGCGATCACGGCGTATTGTACGGCGATTCCATCCACAGAATTCAAATGATTGGTCATCGCCCAGGCAATTTCAGTCGGAGGCAGCGGAGACTCTGCGGCAAGCTGTTCGGCAAGCTTTAATGCCTGAAAGATCCGGGAAGCCAGTTGCCTGTCATGGGGCGACAGGTAGCGATTTCGGCTGCTCATTGCGAGGCCGTCCGGTTCACGAATAATTGGGCACGTGACGATCTCAACCGGCTGATCCAGGTCTGCCGCCATTTGGCGAATGATCAGCTGTTGCTGATAGTCCTTCTGTCCAAAATAGGCACGGTCCGGTTCCGTTGTGTTGAACAGCTTCGTGACTACGGTTGAAACGCCGTCGAAATGTCCGGGGCGGTGAGCCCCTTCAAGCACCTGCGCCAGTTTCGTCACACGCACGATTGTTTGTGCGGAATCAGCATACATCGCAGTCACGGGCGGAGTGAACACAAGATTCGCTCCGGCCACACGACACATTTCCAGGTCCGCGTCCAGTGTCCGGGGATATTTCAGGAAATCCTCGCCGGGACCGAATTGTGTCGGATTCACGAAGATGGTTGCGACGACAAAATCACATTGCTGACGTGCGGCATCGATCAGGCTGACGTGCCCTGCGTGCAGGGCTCCCATCGTCGGGACGCAGCCGATGGAGAGCCCCTGTTGGCGGGCGGTGCGCACTTCGCGGCGGGTGGCAGACGGCGACGTTTCAACGAGCATTCGTCAGTAATTGTAGCTGGGGTTTTTAGTATCGAAGTCGCGATCGGTCAGCCGGATTTCCGCCTTGATATCGGAAAACGTATAATCTTCAATCACAGGAGGTTTTGCGCCGCTCTTCGCGGGAAATCCGAATTGCTGTACGCGCACAGGCAGCCCCAGTTTTTCGTCAATCCACACCCTGGTGATATGGAATTTAAACTGCTTTCGAGGCTGCGGATGAGTGCTCTCAATGACACGGCAGACCACCCTTCCGATTTTTGCATCTTCAAAGTACTTAACTTCTGTCTCGCCAAATGCACTTTCACCCTCCCATTGCTCAATCACGGCTTCCATCATCTTCTGGATACCGGCTTTAGTAATCGGATACCGATTTTCAGCCATCGCCTGGCTGCTGGTTGGAGCAAGTTCGAGGGTACCGATCAATGACGCAAACCCGGCTTCGTGGACCAAAAGGTTGTTGTTGTTTCGGCCTTCGACAAAAATGACTTCCCGCCCCGCGTGAGGTTCCTCGAAGTGCATATAGACGCTGAATGGTTCATGTCGCACTTTCATGCGAATCTTCTGGACAACGGTTTGTCGACCCACGACCTCTTTCTTCTCAAAGATGCATTCATAGCCGGATAGCTTCTGGACGTTCTCGACGCAGGTTCGGGCATGTCGCAAAGCGGGCGTCAGTGGATGTTCTGCGGCGGTTGCCGTGTCCGCTGCCAACAGAGACTTAGCGGCTGGCAACCCCGCCACGCTCAACGCCGCAACACCTTTCGCGAATTGCCGACGCGAGAACCTGGATTGTGCTGATATGCTTCCTGCCATTGTTTCGACTCCTGATACCTGATCGAACCGCCGCTGCTGTAATTCCAGACTCGGCAAAATATGCCGAACAAAAAAACGGCTGAACGTCTCCCAAAGCGGCCTCTATTTGCACCACCACTTCATCCATCGCTGTTTATCGCGTCCCGGCATCAGCCCAATTCGTTCTGTTCTATGATACGCGACATTGTTTTGCCTGTGCAGTCTGAAAAAAGCAAATGTTCCCCGCAATCGGCGGGAGTGTAGTTACCTCCGGTCGGTGGCAACCAGCCGAAGAATTCTGCGATTCCGCTTTTTCTTCAATTTTTGCCGCTTAAATTGGAATTGTGGCAAACGGGCGTGTGGTCTAAACTCCGGCAGAATCTGCTCGTTGGAGCAGCCAGAAATCTTTGTGATGATCGGAAGAGCGGAATGGATTCCTCTCGCAGCGGTCTGCTGTCAACAATCTTAATGACGCTTCCACTCATTGTGGTGCCGACGGTCGCATTGTTGCGCCCGCCTGGGCAGGCGGGGATCGCTGGTGTTGACGTTGCGGCATCTGAGGACGAATCAGAATTGCACGATGCGTTTTTCGATGAACTCGACGGGTTCGATGCAGATTCATCCGAAGCTTTGAAAAAAAATCATCCGGATCATTCTTCGCCTGAGAGTGATGCATCTCCGTTCGATAGCCATGAACGCAACGCCGGGCATGAGGCGACATCCGAAGAAGATATTTTCGACAGTGTGCGCCCTCCGGAAAGTTCGGTCCGCAGTAATTTTTCGGGTCGTCCTGCGCCGTCCCCCAAAGTTCAGACCGATCCGTTCATGGACGCCCGTGTGCAGGAGGGATCTGGGTCGGAAAACAGGCGAATTCCTCAGGCATCGACGGCTCCGGTCCTGGAGCCCGATCCAGAAGTCGCGCCGGCTGGGTCCGATGCCAAAGAACTGATCTCGCAGTTAAACGCGCGAGGTGCTCTGAAAACAGT
>JAGQQS010000787.1 GCA_020426105.1 Planctomycetaceae bacterium | reverse complement strand
GACCTTTGATGGATCGGTATTCGTCTTCTGTAAGGTCACCCTGACGCCTCAATTCGCTGATTGCTTTGAGCATCTCCTGGTCTGACTCCGCAGGATCAACATCTTCGTGTACTCTCGAAACGAAACGCACAATTGACCAAATCAGCACTATCAGACAGGCTGCTGCAAACAGAAATTGCCACCAGGTAAAGTTCGGCAATTGCAGCAGGTCCAGCCAGTCATTTGTGCGCCTCGCGTCGATCACAACTTAACCTCTCCGCAATTTGAATGCCAATGCAAAGACTACAATCAAGAAATTAGTTTTGGCAGCCTTTTTGTCTGATCTGTATGGAAATCTGCGTGTCACCGCAGCCGCGGGGCAGAGTTTGCCGAAACGTATGGTCCAAAGGAAGCATTGGATTTGCAATTTCAACAACCGCATAATCCGTTACTTCCGGCGGAACGTGATGCGTTCGGCCGTTCGTCCCCAATGCGGCCCTTTGACCTGCTCGCAGAGGCCGACTGCAGAACGCGGCGCACCAGCAGGCTTCAGCAATCGGCGTAAACTGCGTCTGCCGTACAGCCACTTTCTGTGTTGAACCACTCAGTCAACAGAGTATTCCGCGGAGGCATGACTATTTCCTGAAATATGGTTTCCCTCCGCAGAGAAATTCGATTACGACCGGTCCCCAGTGCCTGAGCGGGCTGCGACGCTCTGGTTTGCCCGGATCTTTGAGTTTGATTGGTGACATCCAGGCTCAGACGTTTGGACTCTCAGCGGTTGACGGGTATCATGTCGCGTCAGGGCGGCTCGCATGAGTCGCGGCTTTTCTCAGCCGCTCAACCGACATCAAAGTTGTGTAAGACAGCGGTCTCTTTTTTGGACATCGAATTCGTCGCTATGGACGAACTCCAACACGAGTGCGGCGTTGCTGCCGTCTATCATCTGGAAACCGGCATTGTCAGCCCCTTGATTCCGATGCGCGACAAGAAGCGGCAAAACGTCGGGGAGGGATCTCTGGCTCCATTGTCAGAAGAGCCGGAATCCTTCGAGGAAGCCATTACACGCACATCGCGAATGATCCCCGGGATGCTGCTGGACATGCAGAACCGCGGCCAGCTGGCGGCAGGGTTTACCACCTATAAACCGGGGCGTCTGCAGCTGATGAAGACGCATAAAGATGTTGGCGGCGTGGCGGAAGTTTTTCGGATGAATCAGGAGGAACCGTACAAGGCACTCATGGCGGAGTATGCAGGCCACGCTGCCATCGGCCATGTTCGCTATGCCACCTGCGGCACAGACCACCCGAACCACGCGCAACCGTTTGAAAGGCAGCATATCGCACGGTCAAAGTGGTTCAGCTTTGCTTTCAACGGGCAGCTGGCAAATTATCGCGAACTTTGCGAGGAAATTCTGGGTAACAAGGATTTTCATCTGACGCGGGAAACGGATACGGAAGTTCTGCATCACCTGATCTCGCATGAAATGTCGCTCAACGCCAATATTACTCCCGTTGAACTGCTCAGCAAGCTTGCGAAAATTCTGGATGGTTCATGGAATATCGTGTTCATGAACGCTCGGGGACAGATGTTCGTCTCACGAGATCCGCTGGGAATGAGACCACTGTGCTACGCTCATGAAGGCTCACTGTTTGCCGCTGCCAGTGAAAGTGTCGCGCTGACGCACCTGGGATTCGCTGAAGAAAGTGTGCACAACGTACCTCCGGGCCACGTCGTCATTGTCGACGGCGATTCCGTTGTTGTTGAAAAATATGCCGACAGTCCCCAAAAAGCGCATTGCTTCTTTGAATGGATTTATTTCGCAAATGCCGGCAGCACGTTCGACGACGCAGGCGTCTATTTGTCACGGAAGCGTCTGGGAGAAGAGCTGGCAAAACGCGAACCAATCCCCATGGGGGATGATGTCATTGTTGTACCGGTTCCGGATACTGCCAAGGCCGCGGCCGACGCCATGGCATTTAGTCTTGGAGTTCCCTCACTGGAAGGCCTGATTCGCAACCGTTACATCGGCCGGACTTTTATCGAAGGCAATAACCGCGCTGATAAGGTTCGCATGAAATACACTCCACTGCCGGAGGTGATGGAGGGTAAACGTGTACTGCTCGTTGATGACTCCATCGTCCGCGCCACCACGCTGCGTGAACTGCTTATGCTGCTGAAAACGCGCGGCCGTGCCAAAGAAATCCACATCCGCATTGCATGTCCTCCCATTATTGCCCCATGTTTTTACGGGATCGATATGTCGACAGTCAGCGAACTGTTCGCGCCCAGGTTTATGACCGGCAAAGTTCCCACGGCCGCAGATGAACAGGCCATGGCAGACTACATCGGTGCCACCAGCCTGAGATATCTTCCCGTCGAAGCCCTCGCAGACTGCGTGGGACTCCCGGAAAAATCGCTGTGCCTTGCCTGCGTTAACACGATTTATCCAACACCCGCCGGAGACGCAATGTATCAGCGAGCGCTCGACAAGGCAGTGGCTGAAATGAAGACACGATCAAACGGCAGCATCACGGAATGTGCGTCGGACCGGGCTGAGCGGGTCTACGTCTGACGACCAATTCTGGAACCGGCCTGCCGTCCACAGTTTCGGCTGAGCGATTAGACGGGGGCGTGCTGTTGGGTTCAGAATTGACGCTCGCCGGACAGTGAATCTTGACGAATGAATCTCTGCTGTTGAAGTCTCGGAGGGCTGAGGCCCTGCCGCTCGTTTGTTTGATGATTGTAGTTGTACCATGGCACGTCGTTCTTCCACGCATCGCACTCAACGTCATTCGCGAAATCCTGCGCCGCGCGATCCGGAACGGGCGACTGAATTTGACGACGTCCGTCCTCAGCCTGCAGCTCCCGCTTCCCGGGAAATGGCGTCTCTGATGGTGAGACAGCGGATGGATTTGGGACCATCCGCATCCAATGCCATCCCCATAGTGCAAGTCCGGAATCGCACGCGACACCCAATCCTGTACCGTAAGCAGATTGCTCGCGTTGAAGACGCGCGGCCTGGAGATCTCGTCGCCGTCTATTGCGAAGGACAGCAGGAGCCAGTGGGTTATGGTGTCTATAATCCCCGCAGCGAAATGTCAGTACGCATGTTGTGGAATACACCGACGTTTCCCACAAATGCCGCCTGGGAGGAAAAGCTGCGTGCGGCGGTTTCCCTGCGTCGCGATACCCTGTGTCTGGATACGCAGTCCGATGCCTGGCGCGTTGTGCATTCGGAATCTGACGGCTTGTCGGGAATTGTGATCGATCGTTTTGGTGATGTACTCTCTGCTGAGACTTTTGGACTTGGAATGTATCAGCGAGCCAGCCTGCTGATGCCGATGCTGGCCCGCCAAATGGGCTTGCCACACTGGCTTGTTCAAACAAGTCCACAGTTTCTCTCACAGGAAGGTTGCGAGCCCCCGTCGCTGGCATCCGAAGGCTGTCCGACGCAGGTTGTCATTTCGGAACACGGTACGCGTTTTCGCATTCGATTTGAGGGCGGGCACAAAACCGGATTCTTTTGCGATCAACGCGAAAACCGTCGGAAGCTGGCTGAATTCGTTCGCGGGAAAAGTGTGCTGGACCTCTGCTGCTACACCGGTGGTTTTTCAGTACAGGCCAAAACACTCGGCAAAGCGGACGATGTTACCGGCGTTGATCTCGATGAAGAACCACTTAAGCTCGCACGTGAAAACGCCAACCTCAATCAGGTCCGGGCGAAGTTTGTACAGGCCGATGCCTTCAACTATATGCGGGAAATGCTGCGAAACGGCAAACAGTACGATGTTGTGATCCTCGATCCCCCCAAACTGATTCGTACCCGCGTGGAGATCGAGGAAGGAACTCGCAAACACTTTGCCATGAACCGTTTGGCAATGCGACTGGTAAAGCCGGGCGGATTACTTTTGAGCTGCACCTGCGCCGGCTTGTTGCCTGAATCAGAATTTCTGCAGTTGCTGGTGTCTGCGTCGAAATCACAAGGTGAGGACCTTGATCCGCACGGTTCGAGTAAGATCATCAGTCAGTCAAGAACACTTCAAATCATCGCCCGCACCGGTGCCGCACCTGACCATCCGGTGATCTCAACCTGCATGGAAACAGACTATCTGAAGGCCGTGTGGATGATCGTCAACTGATCCCGGCGAGCGATGCGGCGGCAGCCCAACGGTACGTTACGATTTCAGGAGAGTGCCTTCCGCAACAGCGCGTCATGCAGGAATTGCAATGTGCCGGCAAGCTGCCGCATGCCACTCACGAATCACTAATCCGGCAGATCTTTACCCTTTGTTTCCGGCCCGAACCAGACGATGATGACCCCGATCAGGTAAATCGCGGCCAGCGCCGAACCTGCTTTCGGAAGATTACCGTCAAAGTATGCTTTCAGATTGGCCGTCTGCAGGCCACCTATCGCAGCAATGACACGTCCAAAGTTGAATGCAAAACCCTGACCGGTAGCACGTACGGCTGTCGGAAACAGTTCGGGGAAGTAGAGCGGAAAGAACCCGTAGAACCCCGCTGTTACTGCTCCCGCCAGAACGGCCGCAAACAGGAAACTTCCGTTGAATGTGTCGTGTCCCTGATAAAAAAACAAGGCCGTGCCGACTGAGCCCAGGCAAAGCAGAGCATACGTAATTCGGCGGCCGAAATTTCCAGCGGCGAGAGCTGCGAGAATCGTGCCGAAGATGGCGCCGACCGCCAGCGCGGCCTGCGTCTTTTCCTTCGCGTAATGATTGATCCCAGGCACAATTGTGCCGTCTTCCTGAGTTGTTTCCGGCTGGTTTGGCGAAAGGCTGTCGGCCCAGCCGGGGGCCCACTGAATAGATCCCCATGTTCCCAGCAGAGCCACGCCTGCAAGACTTGCTCCGAATAACATCCTGCCGATGACACGATTCTTTTGCTCAGACGCAACCTTACCAGCAGCAATGGTGCGGGTTAAAAACTGACGGACCGGATAAAGAAATCCGAGAAGACAGACGCCCAAACCGACGAACGTCACGACAATCCGAATCCAGGACTGTGTGTCGTTCTGCAGCGGCGACCAGACATAGATAATGCCAATCGCAGCGAGGCAGCCTCCGAGTACACCGAACAGGTCCACATTGTTCCAGTGAGAGGTCTTTCCGCTGTCGCGTTCCTCCTCCCACTTTGCTGATTCCGGAACAAAGAGGCGAATAAAAAAGATCAGCAATGCCGGAAACGCACCACTGATCATTAGAAATCTCCAGGCCGAGTTTGCCAACAGGTGTTGTGCCGCTTCTTCCGATATGCCGATGGTGGTCAGAACCGAATGGATGCCACCGATAAATCCGGTAAGCCCCATACTAAGAATAGCCACCAGCAAAAAACCAACGTTGGAGGCAGCACCAATCAGCCCTGCAATAAAAGCCCGTGATTTTCCGGGCCAGATTTCATTAACCAGTGCGACTCCCAGCGACCATTCGCCGCCCATGCCGAGAGATGCAATAAATCTGAGGACTGCGATGTGCCAGGCCTCTGTCGCGAAGCCGCATAAGCCGGTGAAAACGGCGTACGTGAAGATACTGAGCGACATGGCGCGCACGCGACCAATTTTGTCACCCAGCCACCCGAACAAAACACCTCCGCTCGCAGCGCCAACCAGAAATACGGCGATGATGACTCCAAACCAGTCCGCTTCTGCGCCAGCCTGCTCGCTGCCAGCCAGCAGGTCTTTCAGAGCAGGTCGTCCGATCAGTGGAAATAACCCCATTTCAAATCCATCGAACATCCAGCCGAGAAGTGCAGCCATCAGTGTTGCATTACGGCCAGTCGTGGAAACAGAGGCAGTGGGACTCGGTTTTGTCATGGAGGCTGGTTCCCATAAATTGCAATGGTGTATACGGTTAGATATGCAGCAGCGACATTCACGGCGAGCTGCGGGGCGTCTGCCCTCCGATGCAACGCCCTTAGGGCGTCGCCCGCGCGTTCGAGGTCAACGGTGCCCACTTAAGGCTCACACATTTCTGGTCCCTCAACTCCTGCAAACGATTCTCCAATTTCGTGAATCGCTTCTACACAATCGACGCCGTTGAGGCAAACCACAAGCCGGTTCCACAGTCGTTCAAATTGACTTTGACTTCCCCGGCGGATTTGCGGATAATTGATGTGGAGGCGTGTTGATGGTGTTTGCTGCATTGACAATTCCTGCTCAACTCAGTCGCGGACTGCTCGCAACAGTGTTTGTGCTGAGTAGTCTGTATCACGGTACCCCCTGTTGCTGTACGTCATCGGACTCTGGTGAAACGCAGGGAAATGACTGTTGTGCTTCTGTAGACGACGGGTGTGCTCCTGTCGCAGACAGTGAAGTGTGTTGCTGCTGTCAACATGCTCCTGACGAAGATATAACAGTCTCAACCTGTTGCTGTTCGAATACTCCACCGCAGTCGGATAACAGGTGCCAGGGCTGCTGTCACTGTGTGGAGATTCCGGTCACCGAAGGCATTATTGCAACTCCGGAACGCATTGAAAAAAGAGTCGTTGGAAAAGTCTGGCTGACAGATTTGGATCCACTCGCCGGTTTTCCGGTATCCATCTCCTGCGGGAAACTTCGTGTTGCGGATGAATTTCTGCATATTCCATGCGCCCACAATCAAAGGCAGGCCACGCTGTGCGTTTGGCGGAATTAACCACTTGTCGGAACAAATGGCCTCAGTGTCTCTTGTTGTTTTCGATTTCAAGTGGAGATTCGTTCGATGAAAAAGCTTATCAGTGTTTTCGCGGCTTGTCTGTTCATTGCACCACTGGCCTATGCCGCGATGTATGACCGGGGAGCCAAACAGGAATCCGCTGCATGTTGCGACTGTTGCACCGAATGTACCTGCGAAAACTGTGTCTGTAGTGTGTTCGAGTGTGCGTGCGACACAGGTGGTGCCGGTGCGTGTGACGTAGTCTGTTGCGTCAGCGCAGGTTGCTGTGCGAAATAAACGCCGTCAAAGCGAGGGGATTTTGGACATCCCTCATCAGGGGCCGGCCTGACCGGCCCTTGATTCTTCGATGTGACTGCTCCAGCAGGTGTTTATGGGGCACGCACACGAAAATATGATGCATTGGCGCACCGGAGAATGAACCGAGTGTCGCAAAGCGGGTTCCGTCTATAACGGGTGTCGAAGATGCGAACATAGTTATCCGGCGATCCTGAATCGCGCAAACGCGTCATGAAACGCGAGTGCCCGTCAATGATTTTCTCCTTGCCCATTCTGACAACGGGATCACTCTGCGGAAACGCTCGCGCAAAGCGGCGCTGTTCACCTTACCGCCCTTGACCACGATACCAGACTCAACACACTGACCGGACCCG
>JAGQQS010000786.1 GCA_020426105.1 Planctomycetaceae bacterium | reverse complement strand
CACAACCTGGCCCCGTTGCACCACCGGGCCTTTTTTCATTCGGTGGTAGTTCCGAGTCTTCATCGCGATGGCACGAAACAGTCTGTGGCACCAAGCAACGGCATTGATTCCGCGTTCATATTCGGCAATGACGAAGTAGAATTGGTCGCATCATTCGCTCAAGGAATCTACCTGCTTCGCTTTGATTCTCTCCGCAGGAGAGATACCGTACAGGGGTATTTAACGCAGGCATCGAGGAGTGAAAATGAACAGCAAAATCACCACAACTATTGATCCCGTCTGCGGAATGTCCGTCAATCCGACATCGACACAGTCGAAGATCTACCAGGGAAAAACGTATTACTTTTGCAGCGACTTGTGCCTACGTAAATTCGAAGGTGATCCCGCTCAAGTATTAGCTGCGGCGGCACAGCGAGGGGCGAAGCCTGCTAAGACGGCAAACGCGGGGCATACCTGTTGCTCGCAGGACAAAGTGACTTCAAGGGAGAAGAAGCAGGCAACGGACACGGACGCGATCTACACTTGCCCGATGCACCCGGAAATAGAGCAGGCGGGTCCTGGTGATTGCCCCATCTGCGGGATGGATCTGGAGCCCAAATTCATCAATGCGGCGAACGATGGCGAAGAAGAACAGTACGGTGATATGAAACGTCGGTTTGTGGTAGGCGTCGCTCTTTCCGTTCCGCTTCTCGTGATGGCAATGGGACCTATGATCGGACTTCGATTGGCTGACATGATGTCAGAGAGTGTGTTCGGATGGCTACAGCTGGCTTTGGCCGCGCCCGTTGTCTTCGGGTGTGGTTGGCCGTTACTGCTTCGTGGATTCAAGTCGTTCCGTTCCATGAACCTGAACATGTTCTCGCTGATTGCGGTGGGTACACTCGCCGCGTTTGTGTTCAGTCTGATCGTGGTGTTGTTTCCAGAACTGATTCCCGCAGCGTTCTATGAGGACGGAAAACCGCCACTTTATTTTGAAGCGGCTGCAGTGATCATTACGCTGGTCCTGCTTGGACAGGTACTGGAATTGCGGGCACGGCAGCAAACGGGCGGTGCTATTCGCGAATTGATGCAGCTTGCCCCTGAGAGCGCTCATCGCATCACCGACGATGGTGAGGAGGAAGTTGAACTGGGCGCGGTCCATAAAGGCGATCGACTGCGAGTTCGACCTGGCGAAAAAGTTCCCGTTGATGGACGAGTTGTCAGCGGTTCGAGCCGTGTGGACGAGTCAATGCTCACGGGCGAGCCGATTCCTGTGAAAAAGAGCGAGGGTGATACAATCACGGGCGGCACATTAAATCAGACGGGTGCGTTGGTCATGGAAGCCGTCGGCGTGGGTGGAGACACGGTCTTACACCGCATTGTTCAGATGGTCGCGGAGGCTCAACGGAGTCGTGCCCCGATTCAGAAACTTGTCGATGTGGTATCCGGGTATTTTGTACCGGCCGTTATCGTCTGTTCGATTCTTGCGTTCATTGGCTGGGCGATGTTTGGTCCTGAGCCTCGACTTGCCCATGCATTTGTGGCAGCAGTTGCGGTATTGATTATTGCTTGCCCCTGCGCTTTGGGTTTGGCAACCCCGATGTCCGTAATGGTTGGCGTCGGTCGCGGTGCAAAAGAAGGCGTACTGATCAAGAATGCGGAAGTACTGGAAGTGATGGAAAAAGTTGACACGATTGTCGTCGATAAGACCGGAACATTGACGCAGGGGCGTCCGGAAGTGACCTCCATCACAACTTTTGGAGAGTGGAAACAGGATGATATATTAAGACTGACGGCCTCAGTTGAAAGTCAAAGTGAACATCCCTTGGCTCAAGCCGTAGTTCGCCGCGCGAAGGCAGATGAGTTGAAAGTACCTGAGGCGAAGGACTTTAACAGCATCACGGGCGGTGGCGTCAGTGCCAGCGTGGCTGGTCACAAAGTATTGATTGGAAAGGCTGATTTACTGGAACAGCAATCGATATCGGATGTTCCATCTGGCCGCGAACGAGCTGTCGAAGATCAATCGAAAGGGGCAACTGTTATCTTTGTGGCCATCGACGGCGGACTCGCGGCCGTGATGGCGATCACTGACCCGCTCAAGGAGAGTACGTCATCCGCTTTGGAGAGTCTGCACAAACTTGGATTGAGAGTCGTGATGCTCACCGGAGATGCCGAGGCAACGGCAATCGCCGTCGCAGACAAGCTAGGCATTGACGAATTCCATGCTGGCGTATCGCCGCAAGACAAGCATGACTTCGTGAAACGATTGAAAGAAAGCGGCAAAGTGGTCGCGATGGCGGGCGACGGGATCAACGATGCTCCTGCATTAGCGGAAGCCAATGTCGGAATTGCAATGGGCACAGGAACGGGCGTGGCGATTGAATCGGCGGGCGTGACGCTTGTTGGCGGTGACTTGCGTGGCGTCGCCGCTGCCAGCAATTTGAGTCGCAGGACGATGAGCAACATTCGACAGAATCTGTTCTTCGCCTTTGTCTACAACGCTCTCGGAATTCCTGTTGCCGCAGGCTTGCTGTACCCGTTTTTCGGCGTCTTGCTCAGTCCCATGATTGCCGCAGCAGCGATGAGCTTCAGTAGTGTCTCGGTGATTCTGAATGCGTTGAGACTGAAAGCTGTGCGACTTTCGTAAACAATCGTACGAATGAATATTCCGTCGTGCGAAAGATACCATTTCCCCTCGTAACTCTGCACTTTGGCTGAAAAGCCTGCATGGCTTTCAAATCGAGACTGCTGTTACCGGGCCACTTTGCCATTGAGTCTATGCAGACTACAATTCGTCTACCCTTGGAGGGTATTTCCCAAAGAATTGCAGTGCCGTGGATCGAAAATATCCGACCAGCGGTGCTTTCCAGTTGTTTTCTCGGGTTCGCCAAAGCGTTTCTGCTCAGGCAAGTCTATCCATTTCTGAATTCATAGATTCACGTCGCCATGCTGTCTGATGATGAAAAAAAACGATTGCTGCATCGACTCAGCCGGATTGGCGGTCAGGTTGAGGCCGTGGGCCGAATGATCGAAAGCGATAGCTACTGTGTCGATGTGCTGATGCAGCTTTCTGCCGCTACGGGAGCGTTAGGGAAGGTTGGACAGATTGTCCTGGAGAATCATCTCCAGACCTGCATTCGCGATGCGCTGACAAGTGGATCGAAAACAGATCAGGATGAAAAAATCCAGGAATTGGTCAAACTCTTTCGCAAGTACGCCAGCGTCATCGAGTAGCCGAGGCTGGCAAAGCATTTTCGATTTTCGAATTGTTCTTACACGCAGCAAGACAAGGCAAGGGCGGCGTGGTGCTTCATCGTGCCCAAAGGCACAAATCGTCAGGACACCGCCCCCGCGTTTCGATCGGCCAAATGCGAGTTTTATAACTCAACTCCTGGCCTTGTACTTTCCACTCTTATTGAATTGCCGGAGCATCGACTCCCTGTTGAGCGAGAATGGTCAGGTATTTCTGTGGTTCAGCGGCGATCTTCTTTGCGCAGCCGGGGCAGCAAATGTAAATGGCTTTGCCGTCAGCATTCACTTTATAGGGACCGCCCATCGCATCGAGCGGCTCGTCCATGACTGGACATTTCCCTTGTGCAGCAATAAATGGAGCATCAACGTCGCTGACTCTAAAGATGCCGGGGCGTACTTCGGTGCCGCCTGCGGGCACAGCGCCTTGTTCGCTGTCGCCATAAACCGCTGCAAGGTATCTCGCGGGGTCAGCCTGAATCTTCTTGACGCATCCTTTACAGCACAAAAAGATCGCCTTGTCGCCAACCATGACCTTGACCGGCTGGCCCATGCTGCCCAACGATGCATCCATCACGGGACACGTCGCCTGTCTGGCGATCAGAGGAGCATCGGCGGCGGTCGATGTTGAGATTGTTATCCTCGGTCGTCCGCCGGCATACCTGGCGGGATCTGCTTCAATTGCAGCAACACAACCATCGCAGCAAGCATAAACCGTTTGGCCATTGACCTTAACAGCGACAGGATCACCCATGCTGCCGAGCGGCTTGCCGCTGACAGGACAAATTTTCTGGCGGGCAATTGCAGACGTAGCCATTTGCTGTTCGCTCATCGGCACGGTCACCACTTCCTGTAATGTCAGCGGTTGATTGCCGATACCCGGCAATCCAACCAATTGCATGTTTATCTCGATTTGTCGTCCGGCAATCTTCGATAGATTGACTGGTGCCGTTAAGCCGCCTTTGCCATCCGGGAGCAAGTCGTAGCGGTAGCGTTTCGCGTTACCTTCCACTCGCAGTGAAGCAGCACCGCGACCTTGATTCACAGAGATCGCACTTCCAGTCGCATCAAACACAAACAGCTGAATGCCAGCGTGAGAAACCACGGTCTCCAACTGCATTCCAGTTGAGTGTCGCAATGTTCCACCGTGCGGTCCGGTAACCACTGGTGATATTTCTGCCGTTTGATTCGGCATTGCATGGTTATGGCCATGCTCTCCATGAACAGATTGAGCGCAAGCAATAGACAGACCGATAGTGATCCACATTCCAGCGACAGCCAGCGGTGTAAAAAAGTTAAGATTCATCCTTGTTCTCCAGTTATTTCACATTCGGGGGAAGTTTCATCCAGTCGCCTCCATGACTGTTGGATGCCTGAAGGACAGATTCCTTCACGAATTGAGGAAAAAAACTACGCTGCATTCATAAATTCCTCCTGTGCGGCTGTGGGCATCTCTTCGACACCCTCCCAAAGCGGATCGTGGAAACCGAATCGCATTTTCGTTTCCAGATAAGCGGAATACAGCGTTGGGACGATAAACGATGTCAGCGGCTCGGCCAGCATGCCGCCAAACACCGGAATTGCCATCGCCCGCGCGACGTCAGCCCCGCGTCCGGTCGCAATCAGCACCGGAATCAGAGCAGCCAGTGTTGTGACCGTCGTCATCATGCAAGGGCGAATTCGCTTTAGTCCCGCTTCATAAACGGTGTCGCGGATATCCTGCACATTCTTGATCCTGCGCCTTTGCAACAACTGATGAATGTACGTGGCCATCACCACACCGTCATCCACCGCCAGTCCGAACAAGGCGATGAAGCCGACCCAGACGGCAGTATTCAACTCAACCTCCATCCATGCAACCAGTATCATCCCGCCCGCAAAGGCAACGGGAATACCGGTAAACACAGCTATCGAGATCGGCAAATTGCGGAACTCCATATAGATCAACAGCAGGTTGATCAACATGACAACGGGAATGATCCACATCAATCGCAGATTGGCTTCGATCTGATTGCGAAAACTGCCGACGGCTTCCAGCGAATAACCTGTTGGCAATGCAAGGTGATTCGGATCGGATGGGGATGAGGCTTGTGCCTCACGCAGTTGAGTTTCGATGGCCGACACAGATTCCAAATCGCCTGCGGTTCCGCTGGTCATGAAGGCAACATGGGCCACAAGTCTTCCGTTTTCACTGTTGATTGCCCCCGGTCCCCAGGTCGTCTCCAACTTTGCCAACTCTTCAAGGGGAACAACAGCACCACTGTGAGTCACCACAGGCAGGCGGCTCAATTGATCGATTCGCTCGCGGAGATCTCGGTTGTACCGCAGCCGAACGGGATAACGCTCACGCCCTTCCACCGTTTTGATCAGGTTCATTCCGCCGAGCGCCGTTTCAATCACTTGATTGACCATGGCGGCACTCATGCCGTAGCGAGAGGCGGCTTCTCGATCCACCGTGAATTCGATGTATGGCTTACCCATCACGATGTCAGGATTGACCGTACCGGAATTAACATAGGACGACTTCTTGAGTTGTGCTGCGACATCCAGAGCTGCGTTGGCAAGCGTTTGCAGATCATCACCGTAAACGCGAATGGCCATGGGAGCCTTGATTCCACTTTGCAGCATGACCACTCGGCCTTCGATCGGTTGCAGTGCCGAAGCAGGGGTCACGCCGGGCAGGGTGGCGGCTCGATTAATTTCCTCCCACACGTCGCGCGCCGTCATACCAGCTCGCCACTCATGCTCAGGCTTTAACATGACATACGTTTCAATCATGGCCGCAGGGGCAGGGTCCAATGCCGATTCGACCCGCCCAATCTTGCCGAGCACATCTTTGACCTCCGGTATCTGACCGATCAAAACATCCTGTGTCTGTAGCACCTGCATGGCCTGAGAAAAACTAGCAGCAGGATACAACGTCGGCATATAAAACCAGCTTCCTTCGTCCAACGCGATCCAATCGTCACTCTGCAAGCCGATGAAGACGTGCTTGGCATCCACATACCCTGGAAACTGGTTGAGATCAGCACCGAAAATGCTGGCCACCTTCTCAACGGGGCGAAGCACTGTTGGTAAACCAATAAACGCTCCCACGCCCAAAACGAGGAGCATGGCGGGGAACGACAGCGCGAACGCTTTGTGGTTCAGTGCCTGTTGCAGACGAGCCGCATAGAGCCATCGTACAAATCGGCTCGAAGGAATCTCCTCAATCGGACGAATTCGTTCACGGAGGAACTGCCATCCAAACAGGAAACCGATCAATCCCGCAACTACTGTGACCATCCATACGGGCAATGCGAAATAGTCAGCAACTCTGGCACCCCATAGAAAATGCGAAACAGCCGCCAGCAAACCAGCCAGTGCGATCGCCGCAACAGCAGCGGTCCGCTTGCGATAGTTTGCACTCCGCAGCATCAATCGGCTCAACGCCGGGACGATCGTCACCGCTGTGATCATGGCGGCAGTGATTGCAAAAGTCTTCGTATAGGCCAGTGGAGAAAACAGTCGATAGTCTCGTCCTGTCAGAAAAAAGACTGGCAAAAAGCTGACGATAGTCGTTGCAACGGCGGTCACCACTGCCGGGGCCACCTCAATGGTTGCTTCGTAAACGACCTCCATGCGATTTCTTTGAACTCCGTCCGTCAACTCGCCTGTCTCTGTCTGTTCGTTCTCCCAATCCGACAAATGCTGGTAGATGTTCTCGGACACGATGATTCCCATGTCTACCATCGTCCCAATGGCGATCGCGATGCCAGCCAGTGACATGATGTTGGCGCCAACTCCGACCATATGCATCGCAATGAATGACATCAGAACAGCGGCTGGCAGGCAGATGGCGACCACGAAACTGCTGCGGATATGCAGCAGGAACAGCAGAATGATGACCGCTGTAATTATGATTTCGTCACGCAGCGAGTGAGTCAGCGTCGCCATCGTCTCGTCGATCAAACCGCTGCGGTCGTAAACGCCGTGAATCTTCACTCCTTTTAACGCCGGTTCGATCTGCGTAATCCTGGCTTTCACGCGGTCAATGACTTCGCGAGGATTTTCACCGTAGCGCATGACAATCACACCACCGACAGCTTCCGCACCGTTGTAGTCGAGAGCACCGCGTCGGAAATCGGGACCGAGTTGTACGCTGGCAACCTCGCTGACATGAATCGGGACGCCATCACGCTGCATGATCACAGTCCGTTCGATGTCCTCGATCGCCTTGTCTCGATCGCCGTCCGTTCCCAGAAAACCCTTGCCACGGACGATGTACTCCATGCCGGTTGTTTCTACGGTCTTTGCACCCACGTCCAGATTAGAACCCTTGATTGCCATTGCCAGAGCATCAAGCGGAATATCCTGAAATCGCAGTTTGTCTGGATCCACTTCAATCTGATACTGCCGTACGTAGCCACCAATGGAGGCCACTTCGCTCACGCCCTCAACAGCCTGCAGTTCATACTTGATGACAAAATCCTGCATACTGCGCAGGTCAGCCAGACTCATGCCGCTTTCCGGAGGTTGCAGCGTGTAGTAGTAAATCTGCCCGAGTCCAGTCGCATCCGGGCCGAGCGTTGGTACAACGCCATCGGGCAACTGAGATGCTGCAGCACCAAGTTGCTCTGAGACACGACTTCGTGCCCAATAGAAGTCGATCTCGTCCTTGAATGTGACCTGCACAAAACTGTAGCCGAACATGCTCTTGCCGCG
>JAGQQS010000785.1 GCA_020426105.1 Planctomycetaceae bacterium | reverse complement strand
CACCGGTTGTGGACAGGGATGGGGTGGAGTTTCGAAGTCTGCTTGGGTTTGTGTCGGAGGGTGATTGTCTGGAGTATCTGTCCAACGAGATGTTCTATGGTGGTTCAAGCCAGCCTCAGACGGCTGCCACGATCATGAAAAGACACCCCATCTGTGTTGGTCCGGAGACAGATGTGTTTGCGCTGACTTCCATCTTCGTCAGCCACGAAAAGCGGCACGTACCAGTCGTCGATGCTGAGCACCATTTACTGGGCCTCATCAGCCGCCGTGAAATTCTTCGTTCGCTGGAAACGTTTTATCGCGAAAACAATCAGGAATACCTGCTTGAACATTTTCCGCCGGATTTGCAGAAAATCAGTAATCTGCGTTTTGTGGCACACCGTGGATGATTGTTGCCTCAGGAAAGCATCTTCCAATTTCAGAGCCAAACCAGGAGTAACGCCATGTCGATCTTTCATCGAAAACCCGTTCTTGTCCCCATTGACTATTCCGAGGCGTCGTTGCAGGCCGTCAGGGTCGCGAAGTCTGTGGCGGTGTCAGACGGCGACATTACAGTCGTTTACGTGGCACAGGACTATGACTTAACTCTGCACCCACTGACATGGGTCGGCGGCCCACTGCCTAACTATGAAGAACATCGACTGCTGAACGGCCTGCGGACCTGGGTGGAAGAAAACAATCTCGGCGATGTTAATCTCCTGGTTCGCAAAGGAGATCCAGGCCTGAAGATTTGCGAAGTTGCTGAGGAAATGGGTTCTAAATTAATCGTCGTGCCCTCCCATGGCCGGCATGGAGTGGCAAGATTTCTATTGGGTTCCGTTGCTGAACGAATCATCCGACATTGTCACTGCTCAGTACTTGTCCTGCATCGCACGACAGGAGAGCCGTCAACCCCGCAGTTCGCGGATTGGCTTCCGCGAAAACGAGTCGTGGTTCCCATAGATTTCTCGGACGCATCGTCCGTGGCCATCGCAACGGCTCTGGAGATTGCGGAAAACCGCGACGTGATCGACGTGATCAGTGTTGCCCCGCGAGTTGAAGAAGTTGCGTTCTATGGCGTGGCGCCAATGCCCGATGACGTTCGACTTGAGAATCTTCGGCAGGGTCTGGCAAAGTATCTGACGGAACATGGCTATGGCTCATTATGCGCGCACGCTTTAATCGGTGATCCGGGAACCGCTATTGTTCAGTACGCCAGCGACATGGGGGCGGATCTGATCGTCATGCCGTCGCAGGGATTACATGGCCTCAGGAGATTGGTACTGGGTTCGACAACTGAACGCGTTCTTCGTCATTCTGATATCCCGGTTCTGGTACTGCGTGGTGTGCAGGAATTTGTCGGATAATCTGTTCCACAGAACGTTCAGGTTGCGTCTGAAGTCTGCAGCGAGGGTTTCGATACGGGCTGTCTGTGATTTACGGCTGTGTTTTGGCGGGAGCCGGTTAGCTTAGATGTCTCTGACACAGCGACAGGCGGAACAGCTCAAACTTTGCAGAGGCAAGTCACGCAGGTGAAGAGCCATGAGTTTAAGCCGGGGATCGCCGTGCTGCTTGCACGATGTGATGTTCGGATTCTCCCTGTCCGGATTCAGGGGGCTCATCCTGTGACGCTGTTTTAGAGACCGCACCCAGTTCACGATTTGCTGTACACTGAGTGCTCCTGCCTGTCGTTGTATTTCCTTACCGCCGCTAAAACGGATGAGGGTTGGAATTGAATTAATATTGCATGGTATGGCAAAGTACTGGTTGCAACAAAAAAGAGCTGTCTGATTCGTTGACCTTTTTTTGTGGCGTCCAATCTGTGGAATGTGCCAGCAGTCAGGTGTAACCGGCCAGTTTGGTTCGCAGACTTGTCATCTCGGCATATCGTCGCATCGTCAGCCACACGGCTGGACGCAGATCGTCCATCTTGATGGGCTTGATGAGAAACGCAAAGACAAGCTCCTGACTCGCACGAATCAGGAAATCATCGCCCGATTTTGAGCTGACGACAATGGCGGGCACGGCCTTCTCGGCACAGATTTCATGAATCGCCTGCAAACCATCGACATCCGGGATTGCAATTTCAGTGATCACCAGATCTGGTTGTTCCTCGCGACATTCGTCAATCAACTGACGACCAGTCTCAGCGGCAACAACAATTCGGTGTCCTTCATGAATCAGAACCCGGCAAAGAAACCGACGTATGTCGGCTTCACTGTCGGCGACTGCGATGCGAAGTCGACCGTTCATCGGATAAAACCCTGCTCCGGGAATACGAAAAAAAACACGGACGGCGTCTTCCAGTAGAACGCCCTGAAATTAAAGATGATTTCCATACCGGCAATCTCCGTGCCATACGTGTTGTGAATTCTGATTGCCCTGCCGCATCTGCGGCAGTATTTCCGAAGGGAAGTCGTGGGCAGGTTGCAGGTTCAGGAGTGCGTGGGCGCGCCAATTCTGGACACCATGAGCCAAATAGACACATTCCGTCGCGGGAGTCCGCGACCCGCGAAGGA
>JAGQQS010000784.1 GCA_020426105.1 Planctomycetaceae bacterium | reverse complement strand
GTCACGGCTGTCATTTGGAAAAATCGCAGTCGAGAAGGCAGCTTCTACTACAAGGTTGAATTCGTTCTGTCTTTCAAAAAGCCTAACGGAGACTGGGAAGACAAAAAATCCTATTCCGTCAACGACCTTTTGATGCTCCAGAAGGTGGCCGATCTGGCCTTCGACTGGATCTACGAGCAAAAGGAGGCCGAGAAGGCGGTCGACAGAGACGCCGAGTCTGAATGTGAGTTCGACGACGACTCCGAGGAATAGTCACTACGCCTGCCGGATGCAATCCGGCTGGCCACTATCACCAAAGGAGAAATTCGATGAATCGCAATATTCACATTCACCCCTGCCCGAGAATGATCATTCTGCCGTACGGCGAATACGCGTGTCTCACACCCGACAAGCAATGTGAAGCTCTGCTAGAGAGCCTCGTATCGCTTGACCAGACGGATGAGATCAAAGCGTCATTCCGACGTCCGAACGAACTGATGTTCGAATGTGGGGACCGCGTCATCTTTATTCTGCTTTCTGGGACTTTCTGTCGCGTCAAGCTGGTAACGTCGAACGGTCACCTCACAGCACTCATGTTGCCGGAAACGAAGACATGATCGGTTCTTTAGGTTTTGGAACAGGCTAGATGCCTGGACTGGTCCGGCCTGTTGTTTGGCCGGACCTCCTCTTCTTGGGTTGTTTTGGCGTGAGAGGTTACTTTCACGCGGGAATAACCCCGCACTGGCTACAGCAGTAGCCAAGTGTCACAAAATAGAGGACAGCGATGAGAAACAAACGCAAAAAACACGAATCATCCGGCAATCAATTCTGGATGTCATTATTGACAGCAGAAGACAACGACTGCCGCGATGCCGATCAAGAGATTGAACTTACAGGGACCGAACTAACCACGTTTATCAACCTCCTGAGTAACGTGGTCGAATTCCTGGAAGATCTGATTGGTACGGAGGAACGAGAATTCGATGCTTGATCTCGTTCCTGTTCAAGGAGGTGAAGCCCATATGGGCTTCACCTCCCCTTTTTCCAATCTGGTCACAAGAACTTCTAAAGGATGGATGATGGTGGAATTGAACAAGACCTCGTTCGTGCAAGTAGTTGGAGCCGGTGAGTTCACTGTGTGGATTTATCGAGCTGCGACATCAGCAGGCGACATCAGATATTACGTCGAAGTGTGTGCGGCCAATACGTCGGCTACAGCTCGCATAACGTTTGATTTCAAAGAGCTGCGATCTCTGGTCGATCTTATCCAACTCATTGCAATCGAGATTAAACACGATGGCCACGCTTCGAGTGACGATCGTGTTTGGATTCGAGAACTGGCGATGCATGCACGCTCAATTGTCGACCCGCCTGAACACATTCCCAGCTTCAACAGCGATGAATCAGAGTCGAGCGAAACTACATCAATCAAGGAGAACAACCGTGGCGCGACCACCAATACATGAAGTTCGGCACGGCTTAATCATAGCCAAAATCTATCGAAAGAAGTTGAAGAACATCCTTCGCTATTCAGTCACCATCGTCCGATTGTTTCGCAATGGCGATGTCTGGAAGGAGTCTTCGCGACTCGGGTCTGCCGACCTGCTTGTTGCAGTGTGGGTTCTTAATAAGGCGGACTCCTGGATCGCCAGCCAGATGGAAGCGGCGGAACAATGACACAGTCAGGAATCAACTCGGCATCGCCAGACAGTGGTGAGCCTCGCAGCTACACATCGGATTGTGCAGCAGCAGCAGCAGCGGGACCAACGATTGTTCGAAATCTGGAATTGCTGCTGAATCGAGGCCAGAAGTTCTCCACCATCTACGCAGATCCTCCGTGGCAATACGCAAACACAGCCGCAAGAGGAGCCGCCGAGAATCACTATCGGACCATGACGATGGATGCAATTTGCAAAGAACCGGTACAGGAACTTGCAGCAAAAGACTCGCATCTGCATCTCTGGACCACCAACGGCTTTCTGAGAGAAGCATTCGATGTCATTGCAGCCTGGGGCTTTGAATACAAATCATGTCTTGTTTGGCTGAAGCCACAGCTGGGAATGGGCAACTACTGGAGAGTCTCACATGAATTCCTGCTGCTTGGAGTTCGAGGCAATCTGCCATTCCGAAACCGGCAATGTCGAAGCTGGCAGATAGCGCGTCGGTCCGTGCACAGCCGCAAACCGTTCCTGTTTCGAAGCCTGATCGAACAAGTCAGCCCAGGCCCATATCTCGAACTCTATGGTCGAGAAGAACATCCAAATACAGACTGGACCGTTTACGGAAATCAAGTTGAACGAAGACTTTTTTGAAAACCAAATCGTTGCATCTTAACCCCACGACGAATTCTGGGCGCATTAGAAAGATGGATCATGAATCAACAGCTTTCAAATCAAGTCCTGCTGACGGCTAGGCAGGTCGCTAACCTACTCAATATTTCGACCCGAACTCTCTGGCGTTTGAAGAGTGCCGGGAAAATTCCGCCCGCTATTCGAGTTGGCAACAGCGTTCGGTGGCGGAGAGAAGATCTGAATTCCTGGATAGAAGAGGGTTGCCAAACTCCAATTTCAGTGGACAATGTCCCACGAAGAAAGGGCTAACGAATGCCATCAATTTATCGTCCGACGTATCGGAGAGACGGTAAACTTCGCCGAATGAAGAAATGGTACATCAGGTACCGTGATCAGGATGGGAAGCTCAAGACGGTTCCGGGATTCACAGACAAGACTGCAACTCAGCAGTATGCGGCCAAACTGGAACGCGACGCTTCGATGATCCGAGCAGGATTACTCGAACCTGCAGTGCTGTACCAAAATATTTCGCTCGATGAGCATCTTGCGGCCTTTGAGACCTCACTGAAGTCCAAAGACGTCAGCCCAGATCAGGTTAAGCTCGTCGTCAATCGGTGCAAGGCACTGTTTAAGGTCGCCAAGATTACTCGGTTGAGTGGGATCTCTGCGGAAGCCGTTTCCAGCGTCCTCGCAAAACTCCGCGAACAAAAAGCCAATGGGAAACGCGGCACCAGCGTCCAGACATCAAATCATTACCTGCGAGCGATAAAACAATTCACGCGATGGCTGC
>JAGQQS010000783.1 GCA_020426105.1 Planctomycetaceae bacterium | reverse complement strand
GGCTGCCGTCATGCCGCTGACCGATGGCATGGTCCTGCGGTGAGCGTGGCTCTCAGATTCCTGATGATTGCCGCACGATCGCGAATAATCAGGGCCGTTAGCCCCCGCTCGCCCGGACAAATTTCCTGCGTGAGCGTCTTTGGTGACTCTCAGGATCGCGCTGGGTGAAAACGCGAAGTCGACGCAACCGTTAGATTCGAACGAAAAGGACGAGTCCGTCGATAACTCCCGGACTCTTTTTGCAACAACGCCGCTCTGGTCTTCCTCTTCGGCAGATCCTGCCGAAACGTGAGATAGGTTTTCATCACGGTGAATTGCGCCATTGTTGCGCGCGGAATTGTCCGCGACTCAGGTCGCTGCAGTCACCGGTAAGGGTTTCTATCCATGTCATTGCGAAACTTTATTCGGCGAACACACCTGCTGATTCAGCAGGGATTGTACGAATCGCGTCATACGCCTCACGGCCACCAGGGAACGCTGGAGCTGACGCGTTTGGAAGAGCGTGTGCTGTTCAGTGCATCCGCGGTCACACCAGTCCTGGCCGAAGTGGCAGAGATTAGTGGAGCGTTGTTTGCCGATTCTGGCCCTGCCACCGACGCAACAGCGTTTAATATTCCCGATCAGCAGATTCTTGATCTGGTCGCAGATTCGGTACTTCCATCACAAACGGCTGATCCGAATCAGGTCGGAACAGCAACTGAGCACACTCTGGAACTCGTATTTCTGGACTCGTCAGTCAGCAATCTCGACCAGATCATCTCCGACCTAAAAACTGAAAATGCCGCTGATTCGTCACGCACACTCGAATACATCATGCTTGATTCCACCCGGGACGGCATCGCGCAGATTACATCGGCGCTGTTGAATTTCAACGGAATCGACGGGATGCACATCGTCTCGCACGGCAGCGATGGACAAGTGCAGCTGGGCTCGATGACACTTTCGCTTGCCAATCTTGATCGTTATCGCACGGCGATCAGTGCCTGGCAACATTCGATGTCGGACAAGGCCGACATTTTGATTTATGGCTGCGATGTTGCAGCGTCAGACAATGGTCAGGAGCTTCTGAGCCAGTTGAGTGACCTCACTCAAACCGACGTTGCATCAGGTGAAGGTTTCGCAGCTGCGGACGTTCAGACAAGCGGCGATGTCGCGATGACTTCACCCGCAGCCAGCGTCGCAACGCAGTTGATTTTCGTTGATACGTCTGTCGATCGATGGGAAACGCTTCTCGAGAACGCTCGTCGCGAATCACTCGATGCGGAAGTTGTCATCATTGACGGCGAGGCTGACGGCATCTCGCAGATCACAGCCGCTCTGCAGGGGCGGCATGATATTTCTGCAATCCATCTGATTTCGCACGGAGATCCCGGCGAACTGCTGATTGGCAATTCAAGGCTGAATATCAGCAATCTGGAGGACTATGCGGATTCAATCGGCGGGTGGAAAGACGCACTTTCTGCTGACGCAGACATCCTGATCTACGGTTGCGACATCGGTCAGGGGATTTTTGGCCAGGGCTTCGTGCAGCAGCTTGCCACGATGACCGGTGCCGACGTTGCAGCAAGCACGAACGCTACCGGCACGGCATCGTTGGGTGGCGACTGGACTCTGGAATACAACGTCGGACAGATCGAAACCGCCAGCCTGTTTAACACACCGCCCTCAGACTGGACCGGTGTTCTGGCGGTGACATCGAATGGCACGGTGACCTCCGGACTCATGAACAACGGCACCAGCCTGACATTTTCTCATACGGTGGCAGCCGGAACCAATCGAGTCATGTTCGTCGAAATCGCCATCGACGGGCTTGGTGCAAATGTCACGTCGGTGACATACGGTGGCGTGGCCTTAACTCAGGTCGGACGTGGCGCTGGAAATCACGCCGTGGAAATCTGGAAGCTGGTCAATCCCACGGTCGGAACGGCCAACGTCGTGATCAACTTTGCCGGGACAACGACGGCGGCCGCAGGAGCCACCACCTTCAATGGAGTTGACCAGACAACTCCCAATGGCACGTTTGTCAGTGCCACCGGAACCAGTACGACGGCAACGTTCAATGTCGCAAGTGCCGTTGGTGACGTTGTCATCGATGCTCAATACTGGAAAGGTATTAGTACTACGACAGACGGCGCTGGTCAGACAGCTCAGTGGGGACAGGGAAATGCCACGTTTCTTGGTGGGTTTACCATCGAAGCTGGTGCAACAACGGTCACCATGAGCGGCACGAGTGGCACATCGACTCAATGGGAAATTGCGGCGGTCTCCGTCAAAGCGGCAGCGGCGGCTGCGAATACGGCTCCGACACTGAATGCGTCAAAGTCACCGGTTTTGACTGCTGAAAACGAAGATGCGGCTGTGCCGACAGGGGCCGTTGGGACTTTGATTTCATCGCTGGTGGATTTTGCCACGCCTTCCGGCCAGGTTGACAACGTAACTGATCCGGACAGCGGAGCGGCACTGGGTATTGCTGTCAGTGCGGCCGATACGACTCAGGGTTCATGGTATTACACAACAAACGGCGGCACGAACTGGCTTGCGCTGGGTTCGGTGTCCAGCAGTAATGCGAGGTTACTCGCTGCCGACTCCAACACCCGCCTCTACTTCAAACCGAATGCCAACTACAACGGAACGCTGTCCAGTGCGATCACATTTTATGCATGGGACCAGACAAGCGGAGCCAATGGAAGTCTTGTTTCTCTCACTTCCAGTGACAC
>JAGQQS010000782.1 GCA_020426105.1 Planctomycetaceae bacterium | reverse complement strand
GGGCGTGTCATGCGTCATATTGGCGACCCGTCTTTGGCGTGTCGATCGATGCCCCACCGAAGCGCGAGACCACGTTTTGAACGACGGCGGTTGTCGATGATCTGGCAGAAGCTCACTGCGAGAAAATGAACCGCCCGGTACGGACTCGCATGCCGGGTATTGCAGGACGGGCACCGGGGTTATTCGACCAGACTGGCGACAGCCATTCCAACGCCGGTCCCGCCGCCGCCTGTTCCGTTGTAGAACAGCCGCAGCCGGTCCTTTTCCCGCAACACGCAGGGGTAGCCGATCATGCCACTGTCCCACGATCCCGGCCGAAGCGTCAGGGACACATTGCCCGAATCTGTGCCACGATCCCACTTCAACCCATCGGGACTGGCGGCCTCGGCCAGGGCATACGTTCTGAACTTCGTACCCAGACCAGTATAGATGCCGCGATACCCTTCTTCCGTCTTCCACACGTTGAGGCCCACCACACCGATGTCTTCCGTCGGCACTTCGCGACGGCGTTCGAGCACGATTTGGCGGTCACTCCATTCGATGCCGTCGTACGAATGCGCTGCGATACAAACCTTGTGCTCGATGACGTGCCAGGTACCGTTTGCCAGGTAGTTGGGATCCTTCAGTCCCGGCAACAGCGTGTAATACAGACGATGCAGTGTACGGCCATCAGACTGCGGCAGATCGATGATGTTTCCCAGGCCGACAAGTGCCTGGCAATCGGGATACTCCTTGACACCGTCTCCCTGAAGCACCGGTTCCGTCGGATGTTTCTTCCAGTACCGCAGGTCCTCGCTTTGAGCCAGTCCGATGCCCCAGTAGTTCGAAAAATGCTGCCTCCCTTCGCGGTTGCTGCGTCCGGAATAATACAGATGCCACTTTCCCCCGATGCGATGGACGCAAGGATACGTCGCTCCTTTTTCGTCAAACGCTTCCTTTGGTCCCAGATCGAGAATCGGTCCATATCGCTCCCATTCCGTGGGCTTCTCGGGATTCGCCGTCACCAGACAAATTCGCTGGACTCCATCTTTTCCGATTCCCGCATAGAACATCCACCACAGCCCGTCATGCAGCACGACACACGGTCCCTGTGCCCCATTCGCATCAAACGAGGACCCAGGCACGAAGATCGGATTGCGAGTGTCGCGGTCCCAGGTGTGCAGCGCGAGCTTTGGATTCTCTATCGACGATTCTTTCCCAATACAGTTGGTTTTCCAAAGCGCAATGCCGGGCACCGTGATTGCGGAAGCAAGCAACTCGCGGCGGGATTTTTTCATGTCATGCCCATTCATCTTCATATTCACCATTTTCATCATCCGGGGAAACGAAAGGCGTATTTCTCGTGATTCTGGAGTCGCTTCGAGGCGTGGGCCTTTCTTTTCAGTTTGGGGAAGCCGCCTGAGGCATGGCTGAGAGCTACGGGCGGTTATATTCCCACGGTCCAGTCTTCGTGAAATTGCCTTCAAGCAGCGTTGACGGGGCAATCTCAAATGTCCATGTCAGCGGGATGATATGGTTCCCGGAGAGGCGGTTGAAACCTGGTCCCTCGGTGGCGATCGACGCACTGATCAATCCTGACGTGATGTTCACGCCGCAGCTGTTTTCCAGCCGGACTGTCCCATAGAAGAAGCAGCAATTCGAGATTGCCATGCCATTATCGACGTGTTTCGCCCACAGGGCGTAGCGTTGGTTGTGATTGACGAGACAACCAGTCACGCTGCCATGCGATCCATTTTCATGATCGGCGATGACGAGCCCATCAATGTTTTCACCAATGTTGGAACTGGCGATGTTCGTGTTTCCGGCGTGAATCATTAGTCCCGTGACGTTGTGATGGCAATGCAGGTGCGATGCTGTGATATACTCCGCTCGCGTGTCGAACCGGATGCCGATAAAATTGTCCCGAGCCGTGATGCGGGTCAGCATTCCGCCGTCCGTAAATCCCGACGCCTGATTGTTCGTGCGGGTGATCTGCAATCCGGCGCCGTCGCAATTTCGGATCGTCACGCCCGAAATTTCGTAACCCCAGCAACCCTCGATGACCATACCGTGGGAAGTTCGATCGGTCCGTTTTTGCCATTCTCCGGTTGCTTCGCCCTGGATCGAGAGATCTCGCAGTCGCCAGGCCGCCGCATTTTGCTGGAGAAACGCGGGCCTCCCATCGAATGCCTGTAACACGGTCGCGGGGCCAGCGCCGATCACCGTGACATTTTCGGGAATTGTCACGTCCTGAATTCGGTGGGTCCCCGGCCCGATCCGCACAATCCCCGGCCCGGCATTCAGGGCCTTCTGCAGAGCCGACGAGTCATCGCGTGCCGGTTCGCTGCCATTGGGCTGCGTGCCGTCGTCATTGGAAAACTCGGTCAACTGTCGCTCCGTCGCGACGGGGACCGTTGCTTTCGGCTGCGAACCAAACAGGCAGGCAACGACCAGACAACAACACATACCAGAATTCCAGCGCATGACACTGTTCCGTGGGAAAAAGTCCTGTCCGCTGCGTTCAGCCAGCGAAACCGAGATACGACATCGTGGCGTTTTCAACCTGCCAGAGTTTGCTGATCAGCGGCATCTCTTCGCCACAACGCTGTTGTATTTCTCGACTGAAAGGCTTGATTGTACCCAGCACATGGATAAGCTCAACGGACTTCCTGCAGCCGTTCACACCTCATGGAGTTGGCGAAACACGATGAATGACCTGTCTCCCTCCATCCGCTTCGCCGGA
>JAGQQS010000781.1 GCA_020426105.1 Planctomycetaceae bacterium | reverse complement strand
GGATGATCGGCAACGCACGGTATCTTTGCATTCTTCATGAATTCAATCGGATACGCGCCACGGGTGTTCTGCGTGATTGATGTGTCGTTAAAGTCCACATGGTGATGGGATTTGTCGTAGACAACATTTTCAAGCACAGAACCGAACTTCAGGGCTTCGAAGATCTCCGGCTCAGATTCCATCGTCAGGTAAACGGCCTTTGCGTAGCAGCCACCTTCAATATTGAAGATCCCGGTGTCTGACCAGCCATGTTCATCATCACCAATCAGGTAGCGTTTGGGGTCCGCCGACAGGGTTGTCTTTCCGGTACCGGAGAGACCGAACAGAATTGACGACTTTCCGGTATTGCGATCCGCTGTAGCGGAGCAATGCATCGACAGGATATTCTTGCTGGGAAGGAGGTAGTTCATGTAAGTGAACACCGCCTTTTTCATTTCTCCGGCGTATTCCGTGCCGAGCAGGACGACTTCCCTTTTCTCAAGGCTCAAGTCAACGCTGGTCCGCGATGTCATACCGGTCGTGTATCGGTTCGCCGGAAAACCACCGGCGTTGTAGATCACGAAGTCAGGCTCGCCGAAATTCTCCAGTTCCGAATCGGTCGGGCGAATCAGCATATTGTGCATGAACAGAGCGTGATACGGTCGTGCACAGATGATGCGGACTTTGATGCGCGTCTCGGGATCCCATCCGGCAAAGGCATCAATGCAATAGATTTTGCTGCGTGTGTTCAGGTAATCAATGGCCCGCTCGCGGTTGATTGAAAACGTCATTTCATCGAGCGGAAAGTTGACCGGGCCCCACCACACATTGTTTTCTGAATCCTGATGCCGAACCACGCGCTTGTCTTTAGGCGAACGCCCTGTCTTGTTCCCGGAATAAGCGATCAGACACCCCGTGTCCGAGATGCTGGTGCCTGGTTCATGGCGAATCGCCTCTTCATACAAACTGCTGGGAGACAAATTTCGAAACACTTCCGAAACTGTGATGCCATGCGCCTGCAGAGAAAACGGTATTGCCATAATAAGCATCCTTTTCGTTGAAATTCAGTGGACATTTTCGAGCACAGCCGTGTTGTCGCGTTCCTCGACAGAATGTCAATTCCTCGGGAACGCTTCTGGCTATTGGCAATCACCAACTCCGTCGCCCAGGCATCGTTTCGTCATATTTCGCACACTTTCGGTTCATCGTGTCACACTATGACACATAACTTCGGCAATAGCCGGATTTCTGAGTCGTCGCTGTCGAAGGCCTGAAATGTAACGTTGTGAAGCATTTGCGGCTAAAATTGCCCTCAGGTTCGTCCCGTGGGTTCACAGCGCCTTTGCGCTACGAACACGCGGACAGTTCCCTGCGCTAATCGTTGAAACGTACGTACGCTGGTTGGGCTATGAAGGCAAATGGGTGCGTTGGTTCCTTTTCGTCGGTGGAACGACGCTCACGACAATTTTGGCCGCTGCCACAATGGCGTCAACGTTCCTGCCCGATGACTTTTAATCACAAATGCGAATCACACATACGCAATGACTTGGCGAATGCGGACGGAGACCTGTACGCAAACCGAGTGTAAGAACAAACAAATAGGCAGAGATCATTTGTATGACAACGTCGATCGAAAGACGATAAACGTCGAGTCGTTTGTGATTGGATCCATGTACAAGTGTCTGTCGCGCCGGTGTCTGGCACCTGGATCCCCCTGTCTGGCACCTGGATCCCCCTGCCAGGTGCCAGGTGCGTAGCTATTAGTGAATCGCGGACGGAAACGATAATCGTTGACTACGCCCAACGGCTCTGACTGTTTCCGCGGACAGGATTGCAAATGGCAGAATCCTGATGACAGGCGAAGGGCCTGTCGATAAACTCCTGATGGCCGCGTAGTGACCACGATTTCATTTGCAGAGTCGTAGAACACTCACGAAGCGGAAAACTTCTACGCACAAACGATGTGTCAGCCAATCGCCTGATGTGTAGTAGATCGCAATTCGTTGTCCGACTGAGTGAAACCCAGTTTTGCGAATCAGGTAGGCACAGATGGACTCATCACCCAAGCATCTACAAGCCGCGCTCTTCTTCGTAGCGATTTTTTCGGTCATCTGTGTGGCGTTTTATCTGCTCGATTGTGTTGGTCGACTTGTAATTTTGCAATTTCATCCAGGCGGTACCACCTTTGCGGCGGCATTTTCGTGGATGATTGTTCAATGGTCGTATATGTTTCCTGCGCTCTTTACTGGCGTGTATGTCTGCATATTCTGCACACGTTGTCGTCCTCACTCTTATCTGATGACAATGACCGGAATCCAGGGCCTCGTGATTGTGCGTGCACTGATCTTTTCATCACCGAATTCTGTCCCGGTCGAGTTCTGGCTACTAAACCTGCTGGTGGTACCATTCACTTTCTGCTCGGGACCTTGGCTTTTCATACGACAGCGATGGGAAGGAATCGCCAAAGTAAGAGAGCATTGTGCCGAGGTTTAGTTGTGCGGATGCGGTTGACATTCGTGGAGTTGAAATGCATGCTGACGAAAAACGGGTGCTTCTTACGAGGCATCTTGCCAATTTTCGTACTTGGACGTACGCAGATCTCGCTGCAGCGATCGATAAAACGGCCAAGGCACACGACTGTCTACGCCACACCCAAGGCGTGTTCGACGATGGCACCGAATACCATCTCGAATTCAACGTCTTTTGGGATAACCAACGAGGCGGTAACATTCGCGTCTGCGCTGACATTACGACGGAGCCGCAACGCGCAATGCTGGGCTTCATCCCCATCTTCACTCCCGACGCCACGGATTCGTTCATCATGGCTCCAGATGGCACGTTCATTGGCGAGTGAAAGGATTCGA
Organism: Planctomycetaceae bacterium; assembly: GCA_020426105.1. Lineage (GTDB taxonomy): Bacteria > Planctomycetota > Planctomycetia > Planctomycetales > Planctomycetaceae > SXXK01. The sequence continues at coordinate 899 of JAGQQS010000781.1, read as the reverse complement.
CGTCTGTTTTGCTGCAAGGTGGAGCAACTTTGCGTTCTTGAACGCCCTAAGCGACGAACCATCGGATGAACACTGAGCCGCGGAGCCGAGCGGTTTTAAAATGTCGAATCGATCGCCTACACCTGCCGCGAACTGTAGGTTGGGGTTCACGTTCTTGACGGTTCCGTGGCCGCTGGTGACTCGTTTTCACAGCTTTGCGCTGGCTTTGACGAAACCGACTGCAACGGCTCTGACTGCATCCCGGTACACCATCGTGTTTCCCCAAACGAACCGGCCGGAACGAAGGCGAATGGGGCCACTTCTGAAACGGACCGTAAACAAAAAAAGCCGCGAAATTCGCGGCCATTCGTCTGGGTACGTTGTGGTGCCATTAAGGGAAATGGGCGCTGAGGGACTCGAACCTTTTGGCTATAGCGCTGGGCAAACGGCACTTTCTGAAACCCCAGGGGTTCAGATAGGGGCAATCGGTTCAGATTCTGATTCACATGGGCATTTGATGCAACAGGCGCTTGATGATCTTCAGCGTGCCTGGAAGTCGATCCGGAGGCTGGAGGAGCTGTCGGATGATCCACGGGAATCCAAGGCGGCAGGACGGGCGGTCCAGCATGTGGATAAGGCGTTCGGGGAGCTTGAACGAAGGGACGCTTGAGCAGGCCTGATCCGGTTCCCACGGCATCCCCGTTGTTCGAAGGTCCGATCGAGTTCAGCAGAATGGGCTGGTCTCCTTCAGGCAGTTCAGTCGCACCAATAGTAGTAATCAGATTGACACCCAACAGTCCGAGTCAGTATTCTGATGTCACACGGCGCGTTGATATTGGAATATCCGTGGCGCGTTGATATTGGAACAATCCTGCACAAACCCCGTGTTTTTAGTCAGTCGTGGCCAATATCACGCGGCG
>JAGQQS010000780.1:2088-4896 GCA_020426105.1 Planctomycetaceae bacterium | reverse complement strand
AGTGATGGCTACTTTTGTCACACGCGTCTCGACAGAAAAATGAGTTTCTTACGAGGGGGAGGCGTTAGGAATTTTGGACCGCTACGTCGTGGATGCCCGAGCGGAGGCACCAGAAGCAGTAGCGTCCAGGCTGAATTCCAATGCGATCTGACTTCAAAGTCCTGCCGTATTGACCTACGCTACCCAGGCTTCCCAGAGTTTTTATCCCACGTTTGCAGCTGTTTCAATATCTTCTGGGTTCTGCTCCTCAACCCATCGGAGAGATCATATGTCATTTGCCACGACCACTCGTGAGCTTCTCGCCAGTCTCCTGAGTTCACGTCGGAACTTTCGGTTCGGTGATCTTCGTCGCAGGAATCGAGCCGCGTCAGTTTTTTCGCGGCAAGTTTTTACGCTTGAAACCCGAACCATGCTGGCGGCGACAGTGACGTTGAGTTCTGCATCGAGTGTTGTGACTGAAGCGGGAGGATCGACCACGTTGACGGCGACGCTGTCCGAGGCGGCCACGGAGGATGTGATCGTTAGTTTGCAGACCAGCGGCACAGCTGTGAGCAATACAGACTATCGCATCACGTCAAATTCTGCGCCAATTACGATTGACGGCGACTTCAGTGACTGGGCAAACAACCCTGCCATTGTGTTCGGGACAGACCCGCTCAACGATACACACGTTACCGACTCGGGTGGACCGGGCACAACTCCGGCCCATGTGGATCACCCCGACGTTGATTTGCGAGCCTTTGGTGTAACGCATGATGACGAGAATCTTTACTTCTATTTTCGGTCGGAGGGACAGATCGGTCGAACCCAGGTAGCGGACGCAGCACAGGGCAAGATCGCCGGTCGTTACTATGTGATTGTAACCATGGACGTGGATCAGAATGACGCGACAGGTTATCCACTGCATGAAGGGGGGTACTACCCAACGACGCCTGGCTACGATATGAACTCCGAGATCGAGTTCTATGGCGGGACATTCAATACCGGTAACTATCTCAATCACGGTGCTACCGATCAGGCGTCTCTGGACCAGGCGTTTGCGGAGCAGTCGAACGGAGGTTATGACCCGGCTCAGGCGGCACAGGACACTCAGGGACCGTTTGATCCGGGTTTCGTGCGAGTCGTCCCCGGTACTTACAAGTACTACACCCAATGGGTCTACAAAGACAACGATCCAGCCAATGGTGGAAATGATTCAGTCACGTTTGTGAAAGATAAAGGCCCGATTGTCACGGGTATTATTCAACAGCAAACATCCGCGGATGGCCATGAGCTGGAGATGATAGTTCCATACAAAGGGTTTCTCGTCGATCAGAACGGCGACTCGATTGTCGATGTTGGCAAGATCCTGGATTTGTCCTTTTCACTGGAGGCCAGTGGTGAGCTGGCACCCGGGCAGGAATGGGCATCTGACACGGCTGACCCGCTCAACGGGTACGCGCTGACGCCCTCCACAGGACAGACGGTAAGTCAGATTCGTATTCCCAAAGGGCAGACGAGTGCCAGTGTGACGTTGACAGCGACAGACAATCAGGTAGTTGCACCCGGTCGAACAGCCATTGTGCAGATTAGCGATGTTACAGGAGCAACGATTGCCGGGCCACAGCTGGTGACCGTCAATATCCAGAACGATGATCCTCCGAACATTCAAACGTCGCCCAATCAAGTTAGTTATGACATTGACAGTCCGGCGATCGTAATTGATTCGGGGTTGTCAACGGTCGTCGCATCGGGATCTGTCTACACCGGAGCCCGTGTTTCGATCGGCGCAGGGTATGAGGCCGGGCACGACGTGCTCAGTTTCGCGACTCAGGGCGACATCTCCGGAGCATTTGATTCCGCGACCGGGATTCTGACACTTACGGGAATCGCAGATCCGGCCACCTGGCAGGCTGTACTGCGGTCAGTGACGTATCAGAATTCCGGCGGGCGACCTGTGCAGCCGACGCGCGTTGTGACATTTACGGTCAGTAGCGGATCACTCAGCAAAAGTGCGACACGCACGATTCAGTTGAACAAGGTGGAGGCGATCAACGTCAATGTAGTCGCCGACAGCATCAGCGAAGCCGCTGGACCCGGCGCCACGATGGTCCGAGTATCTCGTTCCGACATATTCGGTCCTTTTTCTGTGCCATTGACTCAGAGCTTCAGCAATGCAGAAATTTTTGAAATTCCGGACACCAAAACCATTTATTCGCCGATCGTAGTCCCGGCCCAGGCATCCGGGATTACCGATGTGGATGTAACTGTCAATTTTCAACATGAGTGGCTGGGCGATCTGGACGTCTACCTGATCAGTCCGAGCGGAACTCGCATTAAGCTGTTCACCGACCTGCTGTCCAGCGGGAATCAATTGACGGGAACCGTTCTGGATGATCAGGCTGGTGTATCGATTCTGGCTGGCTCGGCACCGTATACAGGACATTTCACCCCGCAGGAATCACTCAGCACGTTCGACATGGAATCTCCTGCCGGAACGTGGCTCCTGGAAGTGACGGATGATAATTCATCGCATTTTGGAAGTCTGCGTGGCTGGACACTGAGCCTGAAGACTCTTGGCCTGCAGGCGGCAACGGTTGTCCTTCAGACTTCGAATGTTGACAAAGCCGGTTTTCACGGGAACGCGACAACCACTGTCGTGATTCCGGCCAATCAGGCAGAAGTGTTTATACCTCTGGATGCCGTCGACAATAGTATTCTGGACGTCGATGCAATCGTCACAATTAAAGCGATCAGTGTGGATATCGCGGATCTGGAACTGGGCAGCGATACGGTGATTGTGACCGATAAAGAGACGCTGGCATTTAC
>JAGQQS010000780.1:0-2055 GCA_020426105.1 Planctomycetaceae bacterium | reverse complement strand
GAAGCGGTATTACCGTCTCTAATCACGGGGACACTGACTCGCCGGAATACCGATATCGGTTTGCCGTACACCGTACAGATTTCGAGCAATAACCCGGGTAAACTTTCGGTGACTCCGGCGGCGGTCACGTTTGCGGCGGATCAGTCTTCCGTTGACTTCACGATCGCTGTGCATGACAACTCAATGATTGACGGTGACGTGATCGTGACACTGACCGCGACTGCCCCTGAATACGGCGATCCGGTCGAAGCGCAGGTGAATGTACTGGACTATGAACCAAAGCTGCTGTTGACGACTGCAACTGCAACAGTCGCTGAGAATGTTGGTTCGATTCCGGTGAAGGTCACACGTGTGGGAGTGAATGCGGCAGATCTGTCAAATCCGTTGATAGTGCAGTTGACGTCGACGGCCGGGGTGAATGTTCCTGCGACAGTCACGATCCCGCCGAATATGAGTGAATGGACATTCTCCGTTGGGATTGATGACAACAAAATCCTTGATGGCACTCGCACGGCAACCCTCAGCGCGGCGCAGAATCTCTATATCCCGGCGAGTCTGGATCTGACAATTACGGACCACGAGTTCCTGACGCTGACGGTCAACAAATCGTCGTTCCTTGAGAACGCCGGCAGCAAAGCAGCGACTGCGGTGATTCGACGAAGCGATACAGACAATCTGACACAGGCGCTGGTCGTGGCTCTGGAAAGCAGCGATGCGACAGAACTTCGCGTTCCTGCAACGATCACGATTCCGGCAGGTCAATCAAGCTTTACGTTCTTTGTGGAGGCCATCGACGACTCCGAAATCGACGGACCGCGCAATGTGACGATCACGGCTACTTCTGCCATGTATGTGACGGGCAGTGCTGCGGTGGTCGTACTTGACCACGAGCCGCCGGTACTGACCGCTCCCGGGGCCACGACCACAGAATCACGCCCGACGATCACGTGGAATCCTGTGCCGGGGACTGTGCGGTATGACGTCTGGATTGACAATCTCAGTTCCGGCGTCATTCAATTGCTGCGAAATACCAATGTTTCGACAAACTCCTGGGTGCCCCCGGAGAACCTTGGGATTGGTCGCTACCGCGTCTGGGTGCGGGCCATCAATCAACTGGAACAGGCGGGATTCTGGAGCAACGCGCGCGACTTCGTTGTTAATACTCGCCCGACAATCACGTCTCCAAAACCCAATACACCAGTTGTGACGGGCACATTTCCTGCCATCGTATGGTCGTCAATTCCGGATGCGACAAAATATGAAGTCTGGGTTGATGACATTACTTCCGGTCGGATTCCTGTCGTGAAACTAACAGGCTCGGCGGCGTTGAGCACAACTTCGTACACCCCCACTCCGGCATTGGGTTCCGGGACGTACCAAATCTGGGTGCGTGGTCTGAACGCGACCGGCGAAGCGGGATTGTGGAGTCATCCAGTTACATACCGGGTCATTGCCACGCCGACGATTACAGCGCCTGTGGCTGATAATACCTTTGATCGCACACCGACATTTGGCTGGACAGCGATCATCGGAGCCTCCAATTACGATATCTGGATCGGGGATGCAACGACCAACAGGGTTGTGATCCGCGACAAATTTGTCACATCGAGTTCTTTCACTCCTGCAAAAGACCTGAATTTTGGTCAGTACAAGATCTGGGTGCGTGCTCAGAATGGTAATTCATATGGCGGCTGGTCTTTGGCCACATCATTCTCGGTGGGCGTTGCTCCGACGATTACCAACGTGACAACGACCGGAACATCTGGCAAACCACAATTCAGCTGGACGGGGGTCGCTCAAACCGAACGGTACGAGATCTGGATCGACAACCAGTTAACCCACGCGCGGGTACTTTACCAGACAAATATTACAGCCACGACCTACACGGCACCGACCGCACTGACACCGGGGTCGTACCGCGTGTGGATTCGAGCGATCAGTAAGATGGGCGAAGTCACCACCTGGAGTGCTCCTGTCGATTTCTCGATTTCGCATGCCACACCCAACCTCGATTCTTCAGAACTCAATCCACACGCTGAACTGCCTTCGCAGATT
>JAGQQS010000779.1 GCA_020426105.1 Planctomycetaceae bacterium | reverse complement strand
AACCACCTGCCGTAGTGGACGAGGCGACGAGTCCCAAAACGCGAGGACTCGTGGCCTCGTCCACTACCATTAACGCCGACGACCCAGGCAGGCGAACTCCGTGCCTACCACACTTTGCGGAGATCAATTCTCGCTGTGACATTTCCCAGTGCGATGGAGATTTCGTCTGAGTGCTGCGTCGGTTGAGCATACGCTCCTTCGCGGGATAAACGATAGCAGGAAAGCAACTGATTATCCGCATCGACGGTCCAGTACTCAGGAACCCGATTTTGCTCGTAGAGTTCTCGCTTGAGTTGCTGGTCACGCTCTCGTGTCGATGGTGAAAGCATTTCGACAACAAGTTCCGGCACGCCTTTGATTTTCGTTGGTGTCACTATTCGATTACTGTTCATCACAACGACGATGTCTGAATGGACGACGTTAAAGTCGTCAAACTGCAGATCAATCGGCGCGCGAACAATGGGATGTTGGAAATGGTCGTCATCAGTCTGTCTAATACCGTTAGAGGACCGGGCGACAGTTAAATAACTGAAATTGGCCGAATGCTGTGACGAAACGAAATGCATGATTTTACTACTTATTCTGAAACGCGATGGACCCGGGCGATTGATGCGGCTATTCGTGAAATGACCGACTTCGCGGCGTCGCAGCAGTTCGGCATTCGCCGCGCGGCGATTATGAAGCGTCGCCGAGAGCTGGGGATTGTTCGATCTCCGGATGCCGGACCGAAATGGACGGATGCGAGAACGAAACTGTTGGGAACGGCACTCGACACCGAATTGGCCGCGAAGTGGAACATCGGCGTCTATCATGTACGGCAACGACGTATCCTCCTTGGGATTCCGCCGTTTCAGATTCCGCCTGTGCCGGAGTCTGAAGTCAGTCGTCGTCCTCCGCATCAATGGACCAAAAAAGAAGAAGCGCTGCTGGGGACTCAACCGGACACGGTGATCGCAGATCGTCTGGATCTCGATCCCGGTGTGGTGACGGTTCATCGAAATCGACTGGGCATTTTACCGTTTCGCCGCGGTGGTCCGGTCGAATGGACGGAAGGTATGTTGCGTTTGCTGGGCGATGTTCCGGATGGAACTCTGGCCAGGGAATATGAAGTTTCGCATGCGTCGGTAAAGATCAAACGGATCGAAGAAGGTATTCCGCCGTATGGTCAGGATGACATGGATGTCGAGCCTGTGTTACCGCTGGCGGTCCTTGATCAGATTGGTAAGGTGCCGGACAATGTTCTTGCCAGGGTTCACAGAGTCTCGCGTGTGAACCTTCGGATCTATCGAGCGCTCCACGGGATTCCGCTGGCCCCCTATCATCCCGCTGAACGCAGAGTCTGGAAAAAGAGCGAAGACCTGTTACTGGGAACAATGTCCGATGGTCGCGCCGCCGCTCGCATTGGCACGACGCGAGGACAAGCGATGTTGCGCCGTAAGCGGTTGAATATTCCTGCGTTCGGACAGCAGGCTTCCATTCGGTGGACCAGATCGCGACTTGAACAACTGGGGCAGGTCGCCGATCATGTTCTCGCACGACAATGGAAAATCTCCCAGACCGATGTGCGCAAGAAACGAGAAGAGATGGGGATTCCGCCGAGTCAGCAAAAGACGTCACCGATCCCTGCGGAATGTTACGAGCAATTGGGTAAGGCGGCAGATACACAGGTCGCTCGGCAGTTTTCTTTAAGCCCCACCATGATTCGCAATCTGCGACAACAGGCTGGTATTGCGCCTTTCCGTTCCAGTGCGCCGTTTGACTGGACAAAGAGTCGCTGCAAACTTCTGGGCAAAAAACATGATGAGGATCTTGCTGCCGAATGGGGGGTATCGCCGCAGTTTGTCGCCGCAAAAAGACAGGAATTGAAGATCCCTGTCTATCGGCGAGTTCGCAAGATTGACTGGAAAGATTCACGCACGATCAGGCTGCTGGGAACAATGAGCGACGGGCAGCTTGCAAAGCAGCTTTCCGTGACGCCAGGTGCCGTTCGAATCCAGCGCGTCAAACGAAACATCCCGCCCTTTGAGAAGCCAAAATGACGGCAGTGCTCTGTCAAAATCAAAAAAAGGGATGCCTCGTAGTGGATGAGGCCACGAGTCCCTGCAATTGCAAAGCTGACCGGGACTCGTCGCCTCGTCCACTACCCAGGCTGACCGGGACTCGTCGCCTCGTCCAGTGCCCCAGAAACGGGGTCAGGAACCAATAGTGCGCAGCACCCTTCGGGCCATTTGGCTATTGGCTCCTGACCCCTTTTCTGAGGCTCGATATTCGATAATATCGGGCGAGCAGTGATCCTTGTTTCGATCCATTTTGTGAGTTCAGAATGAATGGTACAGACCTTTCACAGTTTCATCAGCCAGTCAGCGATTTGTTCACATCGACCGCGTCAGATCGGGAGCGTGCTCCGTGGCAATTATCGCCGGAGCAGGTGGCGTTTTTTCACGAACACGGTTACGTCGCAGGGCCAAAAGTTCTGACCGATGTGCAGATCGATCAACTGCGTCAGGAATTGACGACACTGACCGAACCCGGCCATCCTGGCTCAGAATTCTGGTATGAATACAATTCGAACGAATCACCAGATCCCAGTCGAGTCCTCTTTCACGCGCTGGGTGCCTGGCGGATCTCGCCCGCGTTTCACGATATCCTCTGGAACGCCGCTTACACGACGCCTGCCGCTCAATTGCTGGGCGGACCTGTAAGATTCTGGCATGACCAGCTGTTCTGCAAACCGGCGATGCATGGTGGTGTCGTGGCGTGGCATCAGGATTATTCGTACTGGACTCGCACAAAGCCCATGGCCCACCTGACGTGCTGGATCGGACTGGACGACAGCACCGTTGACAACGGCTGCGTCCACTATGTGCCAGGCAGCCATCGCTGGGACTTGCTGCCCATCACTGGTCTCGCGGGCGATATGAACGCGATTCAGAAAGTTCTGAACGCGGAACAATGGGAGCAGTTTAATAATCACGTTCCGGTCGAGCTGAAAGCCGGCGAGTGCGTCTTCCATCATCCCCTGACAATTCATGGCTCATTCGAAAACCGCACGCCGAATCCACGCCGCGCCGTTGTGATCAATTCTGTTCTCGACGGTGTTCGCAGCGAATCCGACCAGCCCCTGCTGGCAGGAATTCCCGTAATTCCGCCAGGCCAGCCACTGGGAGGACAGTTTTTCCCAATGCTCTATAATATTAATTCTGACCAGGTGCGAAAGGCGATGGAGGTTCATCGAAGCCGACCTTCCCGCACTCCTTAACGACGGAACGAACGACCATGAGCGAAGAAGAAGCAAAGAATCAAATCCGCCAACTGACGCGGCTGCAGCGACGCGTACTCGGAACCTTAATGGAAAAAGGATTCACCACGCCCGATCAGTATCCCATGACTCTTAAAGGTGCCACCACCGGCTGCAATCAGAAGAGCAATCGCCACCCGCTCATGAATCTGCAGGTGGAGCAGGTGGAAGAAGAACTGGAAAAGCTACGGGCGGCCGGCATCGTCGCCGAGGTGCAGGGCGGCGGTCGCGTACCCAAATACCGACACTATGGCTACGACTACTTGGGAGTTAAAGGGGTAGAAGCGGCCATCATGACCGAGCTGCTACTGCGCGGCGAACAAACCGCAGGCGAGCTGCGGACCCGCGCCGGCCGCTTCGAACCCATCGCCGACCTGCCCACCCTGCAGGGATTGCTGGATTCGCTTATGGCACGTGGGCTGGTGGTCGCCCTGACACCTCCCGGCCGTGGTCAGTTGTTTACCCACAATTTGTACCTGCCCGAGGAGCTCGAGCGGCTACCGCAGCAAGCCCGCCAGACACAGCCCGCCAATGGTGGCGTCGATACTCCCAGCGGCGACAGGGTGGCCGGCAACCTGGCGATGGGCAATCAAGCAACGAGCCGCTCGGCCAATATTTCCGCGGCCGTCGGCCGCGAACAATGGGACGCCCTACAGGAGGAAGTCAACCGCTTGCGGCAGTCCGTTGCGCAGTTGAGCGAACGGCTCGACCGTCTGGAAAGCTAGGGGCACTTAAGCCCTAGCAGAGGAAAATAGCGGAATCAAGCTCGCAGCCGAAAGGCCCACTGGGTGGTGGCCGTCGCCGCGGTTTGCTGCGGGCGGATCGTCAGCAAGTCGGCTTGCAATTCGGCCGTCGAGCCCGGACCAATGGCTTCCACACACAGCGGTGAGGGCCCGCGATCGCAGCGAAAGGCCCCCTCCTCGGCCGCCGTCCACTGGCCCTGCAGGCGATAGGTACTTACGAGATCCTGCGGTTCGACCGCGGCGCGACAGGCCAACTCCACGATCCAACATTTGAGCTCGGGAACCAAGGTAAAGGTGGCCGACCAATGTCCGCGCCCGGCCATGCCTACGCCAAAGATCACCTCGCGGCCATCACCAAAGGACTGGCGATGGATTTGCTGCAGCGGTGGGCTGAGCGGCCACAGCGTCTCGCTGTCCGATTCTACCGACAGCAGCGACACCGAGGCGCGTTGCTCGGCGAATCGCCACTGATGATGGTAGCGATCTCCGGCCCACTGGAAGGCCAGGTCGCCCAACGGTCCCCCGACAAGTTCCAAGGGCTCCCCACCGCGTTGCGGCTTGCTCATTTTAATTCCTCTTTGGGCATTGCAGCCGCAGCTAATCTGCCGAGTTTTGGACCATCCGCCAGCGCAAGAAGGCGTCCAAGAATCCCTGGATATCGCCAGCCATCACGGAGTGAAAGCTGTTTTGCAGGTGTTCCGTACGCGCGTCTTTGACGCGTTGATCGGGATGC
>JAGQQS010000778.1 GCA_020426105.1 Planctomycetaceae bacterium | reverse complement strand
CGCAGTTGTTGTTCCAGCAATCCTGCTGCTGGTGATGAATCGCCAGGATATTTACCCACGCTATTTTCTGATCGGCACACTGCTTTTTCAGTTGTCGCTGGCCCGCTGGATTGCCAGTCTGCTGGAAACAGAAGATGGACCGCAAAGAAGGTATCAACAACTGGCAGGCGGCGCCCTGTTGGTCGCTTTTGTTGCGGCCAACGCGACTCTGGATCGACAACTGATTGTGCTGCAGCGGGGACACTACGAGGATGCTATCCGATGGCTGCAGGACCATGCGGAGTCGGAACGTATTTTGTTGGGTGTGGATCATCCGTTACGGCATCGATTTCCGCTGGGTTACTATGTTGCCCGAACGGAAATCGGAGAGCGGCTGCAACTTGCGACACGTTCGGAACAAGTCCCCGACTGGCTGCTCGTTCACGATCTGAATCGCATTGCTCAACCGTCCGAAACGGTCACATCGGCAACCGGTGTTCAGTTCCGATTGCAGAAGATCTTTCGGACGGCACCACTGTCAGGATGGAATCTGTTGATTTACCGCCGTGACAACAGTGAATAAACGCACTCTGTCTCGCAAACACTGGCGCAATCCGAGGCTGCCTGATCCGGGGATTCGTGTTTGAATCGCGTGCCCCGCAGTGACTTTACAGCGTTGTCTTCAAAGGTCAAAACTTTCGCCAAACTTTGGAATAATTGGATCGAGGTCTGAACAGTCGCGGGTCAATTCCGCCGTCGCGGCGAGGCTCTTTTCCTCACCATGCACCAGGAAGACCTGTCCTGCCCCCCCTTGCTGCTGAAGAGCACCAAACCACCATTGAAAATCACTGGCATCGGCATGCGCAGAAAGGCCGTTGACGATTTCAACGCGGGCCTTCAATGGATATCGCCGTCCAAGGATATTTAGTTCGGGGCGTCGTTCAACAATCAGTCGGCCCAGCGTATGTTCCGCCTGAAAACCAATGATCATGATTGTGTTGGTTTCATCCGATACCGCATTCTTGAGGTGATGAACAACACGGCCGTTTTCACACATACCGCCTGCAGCGATCACGACAAATGGTCCCTTGCGGCGATTGAGCGCAATGCTTTCATCCTGAGACTGCACATAGGTCAGTCCTTCAAAATCGAAGACGTCGTCATCATACTGCAGAGTCGTCTGCACATCGTCACTCATCTGATCAGAATGTTCCCGATGAGCTTCCGTCAGTCGCGTCGCCAGCGGGCTGTCCACAAAAACCGGGACGCGGCACATGGCATGTTCATTGCGAAGTTCGTTGAGCAGATAGACCAGCATCTGAGTACGTCCCAGACTGAACGCCGGCACGATGACCTTCCCCTGCCGAGTCGACGCTTCGCAGATGACGCGCTGCAGTTCCGCTTTGACATCGCCGGATTCAGGGTGCAGCTTGTTGCCATAAGTTGACTCAGAAATCAGCACATCACATCGCTCCACCGTTTCCGGGTCATTTAGAATCGGCTGATTGCGACGCCCGAGATCGCCGGTAAAGACGAGCCGCTTCATCACGCCTTCGTCAAGTAATTCCAGCTCGATCACTGCCGCTCCGAGAATGTGTCCGGCATGATGCAGTCGCACGCGAACCCCCGGATGCACTTCCTTCCAGGTATGAAAAGCAATCGGCTCAAACTGCTTCGCCATTTTGCGAACATCTTCGAGTGTGTACAGCGGCTTCTCCGATGCGGTACTACGGCCCAGCTTTTTTTTCTGGCGATACTTCGCGTCTTCCTGCTGAATATGCGCGCTGTCCCGCAGCATAATATCAGCAATGTCGGCTGTGGCGTAACTGCAGACGATCCCGCCCCGGTAGCCGGCTTTGCAGAGCGCGGGAAGTCGGCCACAGTGATCGATGTGAGCGTGCGACAGGATAACCACATCCAGCTTCTGAGGTGTGCAGCGAAATTTTTCATTCTTGGGGCGAGTTTCACCGGAGCTCCCCTGAAACAGACCGCAGTCGAGCAGAATTCTGGCTGAGGACGTTTCGATCAGATGCTGACTGCCAGTGACTTCACCCGCAGCACCCAGAAATGTGAGCTTCATTCGTGAGGAACCTTCCCGATTCTCTGTTTGCCTGAAAAGAATGTTCAACCTCGCGGTCAAACAAAGAATGAAAAACCGATCCTGTCCATGTCCGCAAATCCTCGGTCGACTGTTCTTCAATCCACATCAGTCCCTCTGGATTCCGTTAACGAATCTTTGCATCCGGCAGCTCTGTCTTAATACCCTCATCCACAGGCATTTTGTCGGCCGTTCCCGCAAGCCCTTCCCTGGCCAGCAACGCTGCCAGCCGGTTCTCCAGCTCATTTCGCTGGCCCGCATAGTTCGGATCTTCTGCGAGGTTGTTGAGTTCAGCGGGATCATTTTTCAGGTCGTACATTTCGGCCAGATGTCGATCGGGCGACCCGTCTCCATGCGGATAGTGCATAAATTTCCAGTCGTCCGTGCGAATGCCACGGATGTTCGGCGTGTACGGAAACTGCTTCTCATAGTTGTACTCATAGAACCACGCGTCACGCCATGCCGGATCTTTGTCGTGACACACCGCTTTGAATGATCGCCCCTGGATCTGATCAAGCGGTGCCACGCCACAAAGGTCCAGAATCGACGGAGCCACATCAATCGTCAGCACCTGTGCCTCAAGTTTCCGGTCGATGGGCAATCCGGGGCCAGCCGCAACCATGGGAATACGGATGCTCGGTTCATGCATGGTTCGCTTATCGACCATCCCGTGTTCACCTTCCAACAGGCCGTTGTCTCCCATAAAGACAATAATTGTCCGATCCAGTTGCCCTGTTTTTTCAAGAAACTGCGTCAGCCGGCCAAGGCTGTCATCGACACTTAATACGGTCCCCCAGTAGGCATGGACCATGCGTTCGAAATCAGCGACAGCTTCCGGTCGCGTGTCCGGGAACTTCTTGCGCCAGTCAAATAACGGCCCGTAAATGCCATGCCATGTCGTGAGCCGTTGGCGAATCCAGTCCGGCTTGCCACTCAGCTCAAACGCACTCGAGGGGTATTCAATTTTGACTGCGTCAAACAAATGCTCATATTTTGGTTCAGGAAAATAGAACGAATGTGGCGCTTTATGACCCAGACACAGTGCCCAGGGCTCATCGGCTTTCCGGTCTTTCAGCCAGTTCAGAGCATAATCCGTCACGACGTGCGTGTAATAGCCTTGCGGCGTCTCATGCATCTTTCCGTTGACGTTCCATTCTGTGTCGAAATACTTCCCCTGCCCCTTATGTGTGACAAACCAGTCAAACCCGGGACGCGGATCGTCGTTGTCTTCGCCCATATGCCATTTGCCAACGTAAGCGGTCTTATAGCCACTGCTCTGCAGCGCGGCAGGCCATTGCGGCAGGTGCTTTGGCAACTCCGTAAAATTATCGCGCACACCATGTCGGTGTGCATATAACCCGGTCAGAATGCTGGCACGGCTGGGTGAGCACAGAGACGTCGTGCAGAATGCATTGCTGAAGATGACGCCGCGTTTTGCCAGCGCATCAATGTGGGGCGTTTTAACGTGCTTCGATCCCAGACAACCCACAGCTTCCGGACGCAGGTCATCACACAAAATGTACAGAACATTCGGCTTTTCTGCGGCAGCGGCGGCGACAGCGCCACACAGCCATGCCGCAACAAACGCCGGTAACGCAGTGCTCAGCATTGCAATCGGGCCAGTGAATCGCTGCAACCTCATTTCGATGAGCGGCATGTGAAGTTTCCTTTGCAGTCTGCTGCTGCCCCTCAGAAATAAATCCTCCAGGGGGCCATCAAGGTGTCGAGGGCCTCAGAAAAAGGGTGCTCAGAAAAGGGGGCAGGAACCAATAGTGCGCAGCACCCTTCGGGCCATTTGGCTATTGGTTCCTGCCCCCTTTTCTGAGGCTCCGTAAGAAACAAGAGTTTGGGGTCGTGGACGAGGCGACGAGTCCCGGTCGGCCCTGCAACTGCAGGGACTCGTGGCCTCGTCCACGACGATTCATCCGTTTTTTGATTTCGACATAGCACCAGCGGCGCATATCGCTCGCCTGGATCGTAGTGGATTCACGCCGAATGCGACACCGTCTGCTGCCGACTCAGCCATCATTTTGCGAGCTCAGAAGCAGACCGATCGATTGGAATCCGTCGTTATGATGGGGACATTCGCGCGGCACCTGGCCAGGCATCGCCCAGTGCCTCATGCTGCAGTGCCGTCAGTTGCCGAATTCCGGATTTGCCGACGGTCAACATTTGCTGCAGTGTCTCTTCGCTGAAAGGAGCGCCTTCTGCTGTGCCCTGGACTTCGATAAATCGGCCAGAACCCGTCATTACCACATTCATATCAACTTCAGCGGTGCTGTCTTCCCTGTAATCCAAATCCAGCACTGCTTCGCCATTGACAACGCCCACACTGATAGCGGCGACTGTATCCACCAGCACCGGTCGCGGCAGACCCAGCTGATGAACCACGTCCGCCAGCGCGATGAACCCGCCGGTGATACTGGCCGTTCGCGTGCCACCGTCGGCCTGTAACACGTCGCAGTCGATCGTGATTGTATGTTCGCCGAGGGCGGCAAAATCAACCACGGCCCGCAGGCAGCGGCCGATGAGTCGCTGGATTTCAGTCGTACGCCCATCCACCTTGCTTCGATCTCGCTGTTTGCGAGGCGTCGTACTGCCCGGGAGCATATTGTATTCGGCAGTCACCCAGCCCAGTGGCACATCGCCCTCTTTGCGGGGCTTCCTCCACGGGGGCAGCGTGCGTTCCAGACTGGCCGTACACAGCACCATGGTGCTGCCGGCTTCAATCATGACACTTGCCGCCGCTGTCTTGACAAAACCACGCTGAATGCGAACGGGACGTAACTGATCGATGGCCCGATCGTCGTGACGAGGCATTGATGGAAAGCTCCGGCGGGAGGGAAGGAAGTCAGATCGCTGCCACGATGAGGCAAACGCCGCAATCAGGCGGCTTTTGCAGCAGCAGCGGGAATCTTATCCTGCCACGACCATTTTGCCATCCCGGCGAGGACGCGATCGGCAACTTCCAGCGCTCGGACGGCGTCTTCGCCTGAAACCCGAGGCCGCGCGTTCGTTTTGATGCAGTGCACGAAGTCATTCAGTTCCGCGGTGAGTGCATCCGTATGGGATGCCTGCACGGTCTCATTCGTAATCCATTTGGTGAAGACTTCATTCTTCAGCGTCAGCGGATCCGGGGTCGCGGCAATAATATCATGCACGAGTGACGGATTCTTTGCCAATGGTGCAGCCGGAGTCCACGAACTGACCGTGCGTTTGTTCAAATCGGCGGTCACACAGCCGTTTGTCGAGAAGACCTGAATTGTGCGCTCGGCGACGGGGCTCATTCGGCTGGCGGTGATATCGGCGATAATCCCGGATGATGTTTTTAGTCGAGCCATCGCCATATCTTCGTGCGGCCCAAATGTCACGGCGCCAAACGCATCGACACTGACAATGGAATCTCCGGTCAGGGCCAGTACCAGATCAATATCGTGAATCATCAGGTCGTGGACGACACCGATGTCGGTCGAGCGAAACGTATACGGACTGACTCGCTGTGCGCGAATGTACAGCGGACGTTCTACTTTCTGTTGCAGCAGTTCGAACGACGGATTGAATCGTTCGACATGACCGACCTGCAATGTCGTGCGTCGGAATGCCGCCATCCGCTGCAGAGTCTGCGCCGCCTGAAGACTGTTGGCCAGAGGCTTCTCCATCAGCACATGAACGCCGGCCTCCACAAACGGCAGGCCCACGTCATGATGATGAATCGTCGGTACGGCGATCACGACACCCTGCACAAGTGACCGAATCTGTTCGGGCGATGCAAACCACTCCGTGTTGTGCTTCGCGGCGATCTCGCGGCCCTGCTGTTCACGGGAATCAACGACGCCCACCAGCTGCACTTCGGGCATCGAAGAAAGAATTCTGGCATGGTGCTGTCCGAGGGCTCCGACACCAACCACCCCGAGCTTTACGCGATTCATGCGGCTTTGCGTTCCTGTGTTGAGTGCGTCTGAGCGTCTGCAGCTGCCGGCTTCAGGCGAACTGCTTCACGCGCCCGTCCCAGTTTTCCGGCGCGCTGATTTTCCACAAACGTCAGCAGCAAAGACAGTTCCATGGGAATCACACCTTCGAGAGTTTCATCAAAATGCTGATGAACCTCGTGCAACGGACGATTTCGGCGGTACAGCAGTCGAAATGCTTCTTTGACAACTTCGATTGTTGAATTTGAAATGCCAGCGCGTCGCATGCCGACAATATTGATCGTTTTCAATTCCGGGTTGTCGCTGCCGGCCGCCAGCATAAACGGCGGAATGTCGTGCGGCACCCGACAGCCGCCACTGATGAAGCTCAACCGCCCAACGGTCGAAAAATGATGCACCACCGAATTGCCCGACACAATTGCACCATCGTGGATATGTACATGTCCGCCAAGCAGGACTCCGTTCACCAGGATCACATTATTAAAGATCCGACAGTTGTGCGCAACGTGGCTGTTTGCCATGAATAAATTGTTATTTCCGATCCGCGTGATCCCGTCTTCTTTTTCAGCACCGCGGTTAACTGTCACGCCTTCACGAAAACAGTTGTTGTCGCCAATCACGATTTCTGTGTCGGAATCCTGCCAGCTGACGTCCTGTGGATCGCCACCGATCACCGCGTTTGGCCAGAAACAGTTGTTGGTGCCGACCTGAGTATGCCCGACGATCACGACATGGCTCTTCAACTTCGTGCCTTCGCCGAGCGTCACGTCCGGCCCGACAACACAGAACGGTCCGATCTCGACACCGTCACCAATTCTGGCAGCCGGATCAACCTGCGACATCGGAGAGATTTTTGTAGCCATAGAGATCATCCTGATCATTTTTCTTTCGAAGAAATCCGTTTCTTCGGTTTGTGTGTAAATCCACAATCAACCAGGTCAGGCCGCACGCTGCAGAAGTTTACGGCATATATCTATCGTCGACAGTGTTTTGGCCATTACATGATTTAATTTGTGACCGCTGCGGCGTGCGACCACGCGCCCCGCGAAAACACGACCGTTTAAGGCAAGATCGCCAATGCAATCCAGGATCTTATGCCGCACGGGTTCGTCCGCCCAGCGAAGTGAATTATCAATCACGGAGCCATCCGCGTCAAACACGACCAGATCCCGGCCCGTTAAATGGCGGCCAAATCCCAATTGCTGCAACGCGGCAACCTCGTCTTCCAGCACAAAGGTGCGCGCCGCAGCGATATCCCGCAGGAAGGCTTCCGGGGTCAGCTCGACTGAAAACGACTGCGGGGCCAGTGACGACTGGAGCCCGTAGTCGAGTCGATAATCGACAGTCGAGACGCCGTCATACCCGGGGATCACTTCAATCCATTGCTCGCCGGCACGGTCGTTGACGCCATGGGATTCTTCCACTACCAGGATCGAACGTTCGCTCTCCTGCACCGTCAGACCGGCAGCCAGAATTGCTTCGCAAAACGGCAGACTGGATCCATCCACCGCCGGCACTTCGATCGCATCAATTTCGATCAGGCAGTTATCCACCTGCAGTCCCGCCAGAGCCGCCATCAGGTGTTCGACCGTCTCAACCACCGCCCCCGAAGACGACGCCAGAACGGTGCGGCGTGTCGAAGAGGCGACATTGTCCACATGGGCCGCAACTTCCGGTCGATCCTTCAAATCGACTCGACGAAACACGATGCCGGTATCCGGAGCTGCCGGACGAAGTCGTACTTTGGCATCGATTCCATGAAACAGTCCTCGCCCCGCAATCAAGGCCGGACGCGACAGCGTCTGCTGCTGCAAGAGGCGGTGAGTTTCTTCAAAACTCATGGGTTCGTTTCCCCCCAAAAGAACATCAACAAACCGGCAGCGGAGATCCGGGAGGATTCCACTGCCGGTGATTCAGTATGCCATGCACCGCAATCAGTTTTTTTCGGTGCCCAGTGCTTAGTCGAAATAAAAAAGGGGTTGAATCGTAGTGGACGAGGCCAC
>JAGQQS010000777.1 GCA_020426105.1 Planctomycetaceae bacterium | reverse complement strand
TCCCTGCTGTTTCAGGAACCGAGTCAATTCGCGCACGTGAGCAGCTGTGGAATTATCCTGAAGCCAGTCTGCCGGCGCGGTTTTATTCCAATCCATGATCAAGAAGTTCCCTGCTCTGAGTGTCATCCACCGGCGGACCGGTTTTCCGTTTCCTGAGCGAAGTCTAACAGAAACCCGCTGCGGTCAAACAAGTGGAATCGGCCAGCTCCAGCCGGATGAGAATCCGCCATCGACGTAGAGCGTCTGACCGGTCATAAACGCAGACGCCTGCGAAGCCAGAAAAACCGCAGTCCCGATCATGTCTTCCGGCTGGGCGAGTCTTCCCAACGGCGCATTCGCTTCATTCCACGCCTGCATCGTGGGGTCCGCCCAGAGCTTCTTCGTCAGGTCGGTCAGCACAAAACCCGGAGCGAGACTGTTGACTCGAATCCCGTGACGCCCCCATTCCAGTGCCAGTCCGCGGGTCATTCCCTGCATCCCGAATTTACTCATCGCATAAGGCAGAACGCCCTTGAGCGGCATCCAGGTGTTGAGCGATTCGACGTTGATCTGAGTTCCGGAACTGCGTTCGATCATGTGTCGCCCGACTTCCAGTGACATCAGAAATGCGCCGCGCAGATTTGTGTCAAGAATGAAATCAAAGTCCTCGACCGTGAAGGTTTCGGCGCGTTGACGGCGATTGACGCCGGCCACATTGATCAGGGTATCAATATGTTCCAGTTGTTCGATGGCTTTTTCCACGGCAGTCCGGATTTGTTCCGGATGACTGACGTCACACGTCAGTCCGGTAATGGACAAACCTGCAGCGGTCATTTCGCGAACAGCAGTATCGACTGAATCCTGACTGCGACTGCAGATCAAAACTCTGGCACCGCGTGCAGCAAAGCCCTCAGCAATCGCCCGCCCGATCCCGCGACTGCCACCTGTAATCAAGACATTCTGATCTGAGACTGAAAAGAGCTTGTCCGACATTATAAAATTCCTTGTGTGATGTTCGCTGCACTTTACTCAGGCTACTATGTGAGCGGTAGTCATGCTCTCCAACTCCTGTATCTGACTCTTGAAGCGTTCAACTATGCACCAGTACATCGCGGCCGGTGGTTACTTTGTTATGATCTTTCTGGCATGGCTGATGAGTTCCCGCAAACGGTGTTTTCCATGGCGTGTCGTGTTCGGCGGCACACTGCTCCAGCTGATGTTTGCGTGGTTTACGATCAAAACGACTGCCGGACGTCTGATCTTTGAAAAGGCTGGTGCCTGTTTCAATATGTTGATGAATTTCGTCGATGTCGGAAACGCGGCCGTATTCGGAGATAACTTTCGTGAGCATTACTTCGCCTTTAAAGTCCTGCCCACGATCATATTTTTCTCAGCCCTGATGTCGGTTTTGTATCACCTGGGCGTGATGCAGTTCGTCGTCCGCATTCTGGGCTGTGTCATGCAGCTGACGCTGGGAACTTCAGGGGCCGAGAGTCTTTCGGCATCGGCGAATATCTTTGTAGGTCAGACGGAGGCACCACTTGTTGTACGTCCCTACGTCGCGCGGATGACCCATTCCGAACTGATGGCCGTGATGGTGGGAGGTTTCGCGACGGTTGCGGGCGGCGTCATGGCCCTGTACGTCGGCTGGGGAATTGATGCCGGCCATCTCATGACGGCATCCGTGATTTCTGCGCCTGCCGGTTTGTTGATTGCGAAGGTCCTGCAGCCTGAAGTTGACACACCACAAACACGGGGCGTTTCGAAACATGTGCTTCCGCGGGAGACATCCAATCTGATCGAAGCGGCGACGACCGGAGCGGCGGACGGCCTGATGCTTGCGCTCAACGTTGGTGCGATGCTGATCGCCTTTTTTGGACTTATCACAATGATTGACTACGGTCTGACTCAGGGGTCCGCGTGGGCCTTCGCATCCCTCGGACACGGGGACTGGCCGCCGCTCACAATGTCGCGAATCCTGGGAGTCGTGTTTTCCCCGATCGCATGGCTGATGGGTGTCGAATGGAAAGAATGCACGTCTGTCGGCCAGTTACTGGGCGTTAAGATGGTGGCCACGGAACTGGTCGCGTATTCTCAGCTGGACGTTATGCTTGGCGACCCGGATGCCGGAATTGCACCCACTTTGTCTCGGCGGGCCATCATCATCGCGACGTATGCTCTGTGTGGATTCGCCAATTTTGCCTCGATCGGAATTCAAATCGGAGGCATTGGCGCGATCGCACCGGAACGACGGAGGGATTTGACGCAGCTGGGGCTTCGCGCGATGCTTGGTGGAACACTGGCCTGCTGCATGACGGCGTGCATCGCCGGGATTCTGACGGAGTAGCCCCTGCTCGCATTACTGCGCTTCGCTCAGTCGTTACTCGGACGTCAGCACGTCGCGAATCGGAATTCTCAAAGAGGCATAGATCGGAAAAACGGCGGCCAGCGTGCCAATCAACAGAACGGCCCCGAGCGTCATTCCCAATTCGGCCCACGGAATATCAGCGCCGGTGCTCAGCAGGTGCGGAAGCATTGCGATCAGTGCTGCCGCGGAACCGGTCAGTATTCCCCAGAAGAGCAACAGCGAGTTCTCAGCCAGCACCAGCCAGATAATCCGCGACGCGCGAAATCCCAGTGATCGCAGCAGAGCAATTTCAGCACGCCGTTCAATCACATTTCGCATCATCACGGCGGCCAGACCGAACGTGCCGACCAGCAACCCAAGTCCGCCCAGCATCTGGAATGTCGAAAGGTACGTGTTTTGTACGGCGAGAAAATCGGCCAGTCGACGGCTGACACGTTCCGTGTCCATACCGTACGGCTGTAGCGCTGTTTCAAGGGCGGACGAAGTCCTGTCCACAGAATCAGCAGCGTCGGGAGTCTGAATCAGGAAATACCGTGCCCCGGAAACTTCAGGAGCGATGCGTTTAAGATTGTTATCCGACATCACCAGCACGCCCTGAAAGATACTTCCATCGAGCATGCCGACGACTTGTAAAGCGAACTTCGGATTCTGTTCATCGGGCGCCAGAATCCTGCTCCCCATGCCCTTTTTCAGGCTGAACTGCAGTGTGTTCATATCACCAATGACCGGGATTGTGGGCAAGGTGATTGCTGCGCGTGATGAATCCGCCGGCAATTGCGTGTCGGGTAGTATCTGAGCCAGTTTATCCCACGGATTTTCTCCCGGCGTATCCGCGAATCGAAATCCGCCCCGCGCGATGAAATCGTCCGTTGCGCCAAGGAGACCCGGCAACTGAG
Organism: Planctomycetaceae bacterium; assembly: GCA_020426105.1. Taxonomy (GTDB): domain Bacteria; phylum Planctomycetota; class Planctomycetia; order Planctomycetales; family Planctomycetaceae; genus SXXK01. Next base: position 3,669 of record JAGQQS010000777.1, on the reverse strand, counting down.
CCTGAAACAGATTCAGGCAACTGGCATCCTGCCCAGGCAGCATTCGAAAACTGAAGACACGCGTACTTTCGGGCAGGCTGGTTGCCGGGGAAGTATTCAGATTCAGACGAGTTCGCCCATCGACTGAGTTCATGTCAAACAGCACCGGGAGCGATGATTGTCCAACCAGTGAAAAACCACCATTGCCCGACTTGAGATCCGGAGTTTCCGACACCGGATTTCGACGTCCCGCGCCAACGGCCACGATGACAAACGCGGCGAACGCGATCAATGCGGTCGTGAGCAGACTTCTTTGTGGGTTTCGCGCGGCATTGGCGAGTGACAGGCCGGTGAGACTTGAAATCTGTGATCCTTCGACAGCGTCGCCGGCGCGGCGCTGGAGACCGCGCCGCAGGCACAGAAGTCCAACCGCCAGCCACGAGAAGCCCGCCAGAAAGAATCCCACGACTTTCCACGACATGCCCCCGAACGCTTCCGTTTGCGGCAGCACGCCGGCAATAATGGCTGTCGGCAGGCCAACCGCCGTGATGAGTGACAGCAGCAGGCTCAGCCGCATCACCGCATTCCAAATCGGTCGTTGTTCGCGCGGAGAATCGTCTGACGGCAGTCCGGCCAGTAAATCTCGCGGCCCCCGTTGAGCGCTTTTCCGAACGGCGTTCCAGATCACACCGACTGCCAGAATAAGTGAGATCCCGGAGGCGGTGACCAGCCGAACAGGTTGCACATCAAGCTGAAGAAATTGTGTTCCGATCGCGCCGATCCACCATGTCGTCAGCCCATAAATCATCAGCTTTGCAAAGTAGACAGCGGCCAGCGCACCCGGAAGACTGCCAACCAGCGCAGCAACAACGCCTTCCCCGACAAAGAATCGTCGGGCTCGACGCGCTGTAAAGCCGACAGCTTCCATCAGTCCAATCTGAGCGACTCGTTGCTGAATGTTCAATTGAAACATCAGCGCGGCGAGGAGAATGGCGGACAAAATCAGAAAGAAGCTGAACCCCAGAAACAACTGAGTAAAGTCGTTTGCGCCCACCGCTGCCAGCAATCCATCTGCTCGTACAGACCGAAATTCCAGTCCCAGTTTTTCAGGTTCAATCAGCGACTGCATTTCAGCGGCCAGGCGTTCGCCCAGCAGTTCCAGCCGATCTGCGGGCAGCGCAACGCCCGGTGATGCCACTCGAATGGACGTATATCGCCCAAAGCGGCTTCCCCAGAATTTCTCCGCAGCAGCCAGTGAAACAAACGCTTTCGGTGTCGCTTTATGGGCTTCCCAATACGCGTCATCCCGCTGTGTGATGCGGTTCATTTCCATGTCAAACGGCTGATCCCAGTCACTGAAGGAATCGACATTGGTCACACCTGGAACCAAAGGCGTCAGATCGCGGTTGACGGAAACAGGATCGTCAGACTTCAGAATTCCTCTCACGACAAAACTGTGGTGTGTCTCCGGCAGGTCGCCGTGACTGCCAACTTCGTGCCATCGCGTCTGAACAGTGGAGCCGACGCTGACCTGCAGGTCATCTGCGAGCCATGCAGAAAGAATAATCTCATTGTCGTTGAGGTCCGGCACCGGCCGATCATCGTTCAGTCGAAACGGCCCCAACGGAGCTTTCCTCTGAAAATCCAGACCTGCGACAATGGAATACATGGAATATCGAGACTTCTTATCCGTGCGATCCGCAGCATTGATTTCATTCAGTAGATACACCAGTGTCGGCGCGGCATCCATTCCCAGCCGTTCGGCCGACTTCAATACGGCATCTGCGACAGCGTCCTCCACAATCATGCTGTCGCTTTCGACGGATAAAAACCCGCCAGCTTCGATCGGTCGACCGCGCAGCCCGAGGTCAGCCATCGTCAAAGTCTTCTGCAGTTGACTTTGTAAAGTCACGGCATTGGCAACATCAGATTTGATCCATGCTGCCAATGCTGCATTTGAACGAACATCATGCACTGTCGGACGTTCACTGCTGCCGACAAGGATCGTATTGACACGCGCCGGCCGCGCGACCGGACTGCGTCGCGAAGCCTCGCGCGCTTCCAGATTCAATCGCTGCTGAAAGGTCTGAAGTGCAATAAAAGCATTGTAAGGGAGCTGCTGTGCCGGTTGCAGGGAAAACCGAGAAGCCCCGGCGGATTCCGGCAGCACGCCTTCTACGGTAAGCACCATTTCCAGACTGATGTTTTCTCTTTCGCCGAGCAGGCTGTCGCGCGGAATCGATGACGGCAGTTCCACCCAGACAGACACGCTGTCCCCGACAGCGGCCTTCAGCTCGGTCGCCGTACGGAAGCCCAGCACAATTCCAGATTCCTTCGGAGCACTCACATTGGCTCCGTCGAGCAGCTCCCAGTCGGCGGCGCGTAATCCCAGAATGGAAACGGACGTCGCGCGACGTAACTGACCATCAGCCGTTTTCTTTTCGACGCTGCCCGGCAGGAGCAGAGCCGGGGCTGCGTGTGATTTCTGCCAGAAATTCTGATCGTGCTGTGTAAGTTCGTCTGCGAGTGATTCACGCACAAAACGAGGTGCGTGCAGAATATGACTGACGCCTCCAAGTCGCAGGAGAGTCATCTGTCGCAGACTGGACCGGACGGAATCCCCGACGATCAGCGAGCCGCCGATCACGGCCGTCGAAACCGCAACCGCCAGGATCACAACCAGATGCGAGCGGCGATAGAACAAAATGCTGCGAAGGATGAACTGAATCATTTCCGGATTGTAATCACTGTTCGCTAGAATGGCGATTGTAGAAAATGCCGTGCCGAAGATACCGGATATGTGAACAATGGAAGAACAGTTTTCAGAGACCGCTCGCTGGGATTCGTCCCTCGCCATGCTCGAACGTTTTGAGCCGAAACTAAGGGGCCTCGCTCCGGAGTTCCGTGATCCGGTCAGGCAATTGTTTCAAGGACTCTGCCGTTGGGACTACCTTCTGGCGCATCGGGCGTTCATGAAAACCACGCCGCCCATTGTGATCTCGGTGACTCCTGATCTTGATCGTGCAGGAACCGTAAGAGTTGAGCTGCCATTTCGCTCTCCCAAGACCGGAGTCTGCCTGCGATTTGTACTCCACTTTCTCACGCCACAGGAATCGCGGCTGGAAATCTGGATCGACATCAGCGGTGGCCGCGACAGCAACCTCAGCCTCGAATTGTGGGCATTCGGTGAATCGAACGGCTACGGGATTTCTCCGGCTACAGGAATGATCCGCCATAGCGAAGGATTTGGTACCGAACTGGATCGAATCCTGCGAACAGTGACCCCCGTGCTGGGAACGCATTGTGAACCGTTCGTGTCCGGCATGGTTCAGCCTCAGGATTTTTCAGATCTGATTGAGATCCGCAGTGATGATTTCTTTCGTGAAAAGATCAAGGGACTGATTCATTCCAATGTGTTTGATCTGTGCGGCAGAACGCTGCTCTGCCATGCTGTTCTCAAACGCAGAGTGGACCGGCTGCGAATTCTGCTGGAGGCAGGTGCCGATCCCTGTCACGTATGCCCGGACGAATCTGCTATGATTCCTGCGCCAGACTCCCTGGGGTATTTGCCGGGGCCACGGTGTATCAGTCCGCTGCATATTCTGGCCAGCGAGATTATTACCGAGAAACCGGTATTCGACGAAATGTTGTCGTTATTGATCTCACACGGAGCAGATCCGAACCAGAAAG
>JAGQQS010000776.1 GCA_020426105.1 Planctomycetaceae bacterium | reverse complement strand
TTACAAATTGCTGGTCTGCAATCCGACTCATGTGTGCACCAAATGTGGCCGAGCCGCGAACAACAAAAAGTTACTCTGTAAGCCGGAACGGCTGAAAAGTTGATTCGGTATTCAAAGCAGAATGTTCAAAACGCAGTGTCCATCAAAGCTTCCAGCCCGTTGACCTCAGTTGAGTGGAAGCTCATTCTGTTGTTGTCGGCGATCAACTTCACGCATATCCTCGACTTTGTGATCGTGATGCCGCTGGGTGATCAGCTGCGTCGCGAGCTTTCGATATCGCCGCGGCAATTCGGATTCATCGTTTCCGCGTACGGTCTGTGCGCGATGATAGCCGGAATCGTGGCTTCCACGGTGATCGATCGCTTCGATCGACGCAAAACCATGTTGGTTGCGTTCGTGGGGTTTCTTGGAGCCACGTTGTATTGCGGTCTGGCGGCGAACTACCAGCATCTGTTGTGGGCTCGCGGGCTGGCGGGTTTATGTGGCGGGACCGTCGCATCGACGGTCATGGCATTTATAGTCGAGTTAATTCCTGAACAGCGTCGTGGCCGGGCCATCGGTCTGGTGACGTCCTCATTTGCATTTGCATCGACGATCGGACTGCCGATCGGCTTGTCTCTGGCGAACTGGTCTCATCATTTCGGCACACCATTTGTCGCGATTGCCGGGTTCGGCATCCTCGTGCTTTTGGGGGCAGCATGGCTGCTTCCGTCGCTGCCGGGGACTCACCGAGATCTGCGGATACATCCGGTACGAATGCTGATCGACGTTGCCAGCCAGCCAAGTCACCTGTGGTCGTTTGCTTTTATGCTGGCGATGGTATTTGCAACCTTCATGATCGTGCCCTTCATCGCGCCTTATCTGCAGGCAAACTGTGGACTGTCGAGCAAAAACCTGCCCATCATTTACGGCATCGCTGGAGTGTTCTCACTGATGGCCATGAACATTACGGGCTGGTTGACGGATCGTTTCGGGCCGCGAGCTGTGTTTTTCTGCACGGCAGGCGGCGCTCTTGTCATGACGCTGGTGATCACCAATCTGCCGCCCATCAGCCTCTCGATCGCCGTATTGGTGACGACATTGTTCATGTCGGTAGCCTCCAGCCGCGTGGTGCCCGCTCAAGCGATGATGCTGCGATCAGCCGATCCGAAGATGCGTGGTGCATTTACCAGTCTGAATACAGCGATGTCGCATTTTGCAACCGGCGTCGGGCCTTTGATCTCGGGAACAATCATCGGCGAAGCATTCCCCGGCGGCCCGTTGACGCATTATTGGCTGGCGGGTTGGGTCGCCGTCTCCTTTGGCCTGCTGGCCATCGCGCTTTCGTTTCTTCTCCGTCCTTCCGTGCGTCATGGCGCCATTGCGCCTTGAAGCTGGATGTTCAGCGTCGGGGCATCGAGACGATAATCGCCGCCATGGCAAAGATTGAAAGGCGAGGTCGATTTTAGTGCAGCCGCAGCATTTCACGGGCGATCTTCAGCAGTCCGAGAAGCGTTTCTTCCTGCTCAGCGACTTCCCGGAATGGCAGGCGGAAGCGATCCTGCAGCTTCTGTCGCAATGTGGGAAACGACTGCACCAGCCCTCCGGAAACGGCAAGTTGATGCCATGCTGGCTGAGGATTCAGGCGTTGCGAACACGTGAGACAGCTGTCCGCCATAAAGTCGAAGGCCGACTGAAAAAGGTTTCCGACTGTCAGATTTTCCGTTGTAATACCTTCGATTCGCCCCTCACATCCCAGGGCACCGGCGAAAAAGCTGAGATCCGAGCGGAGCCCGCCACCTTCGGACTGACTGACTGCCTGAGCAATGAGGTTCCATGAATCTTCAATATGTAGTCCTGCCCTTCGGGCAAGTTCTGTCAGCAAAGACTCCAGAACGTTTAGCGAACGACCCGCAGGGATGTGGGTAATCGTATTGAGAAATTGTCCGTGGAACCAACTGCGACTCTGGCACTGAGCTGGTTGAAATGTTGCCGTTATCTGACTGACCTGAGCGCCGGTGGACAGATTGACCGACAGCTCATGCGGTTGCAGATCGATTCCTCGCAGTGCCGCCTGTTGATCGCCAACTACAGGATAAATCGAAAGGCTTCGACCTGCGATAACCATGGTTCCTGCCGCATGATCAGTGGTCGTCAGTTGGGGCCAGTGAAGATCTTCCAGATGCAGGTGCGCAAATGCTTCATGATACCAGTCACCAGTTCTTAAATTGAGCATACCAATCGTCTGCGTTCGCTCCATCTGGAGTGGCACGCCGCAAAGTTTGCTCACGACATAGTCGCCCAGAGTCACCGGCGTCGCCTGATCTGGCAGTTGTCGTCTCTGTTGCAGCCAGAACAGCAGACTGGTCGCGCTCCCGGGCTTGAGTTCACTTCCAATAACTTCGAACATTGAGTCCGTCCAGCGATTTCTCAGGCTTTCAAGTGTGGTCAGACCACTATCATTCGGCAACGTTGTTCTCTGATCACGCCAGGAAAGATAGTTTGTCAATGGACGCAACTTCTGGTTGCACAACAGAACGCCTCCCATCTGGCCACAGCAGAAAATTGAATCGATGTCAGGAGCGGCTGTCGCGAGGCGGTGAATCAAGCCGGCGACTCGTCGGACAACTTCATCGGGATCAACTTCAAAATGGTGTGACGGAAGCCCGGCGATCCGCTCCGGAAACGCTTCGCGCGTGAGATCGGTCACTGCCCCCGAATCCAGATCGAGGATCCCGGCTTTGATGGTGGACGATCCGATGTCCAATCCGATAATGCGGTACATACTGCTGTTTCCTGGATGTCTGGATGAGGTTCACGTTGTCTGCCTGCCCTGCACCGCTGCCGTTCGCGTCAGGTTCCCCGCGAGGCGGCAATGGAGCTGATTGCCCTGCCGTCTCGCGGAAACATGCGGCAAGAATCGATTTACAACGGTTGTTCTCGGGTTTTGTTCTCTGGAATTCGGCCAAATTTCAGCTGTAGATGGACGAACACTGTTAAACTGAATTAAAATGAAAAGTGTCCGACAGGCCAAGGCCCGACGGATTCCCACCTTCCAGGAGGCGACATCACGTCGTCTCATCCTTCCTCACGGCCTGAAACGGTAAGCGTATGGCCTCAATTCGTTGTTTTTGTATCGCTCGACGTGCATGGCTGCAGCTGGCGTTTGCTCTGCTGACGACATTGTTGCCCTGGGCAGTGCTGCAGGCTGAGGATCAGCCAAACGTGAGCTTCGTCAATGATGTCATGCCTGTGCTGACCAAGTCAGGCTGCAACGCGGGCGTTTGTCACGCCAAGGCCGGTGGCGGCCAGAATGGTTTTCAGCTGTCGCTCCTGGGTTTTGAACCGCTGGAAGATTACGAGCACCTGGTGAAAGAAGATCGAGGTCGCCGGCTGTTTCCGGCTGCAGCAGACCACAGCCTGTTGCTGATGAAGGCGACTGGCCGCATGCCGCACGGTGGTGGGGTTCGCCTGTCACCGGATTCAGTGGGCTACGAGCTGCTTCTGAACTGGATTCGGCAGGGAGCCCCCTGTGATGTGAATTCAGCTCCTGAGTTGACAAACATCGAAGTACAGCCAGCTCGGGGAACGGTGCCGCGAAATGCGGAGCAGCAATTGAAAGCGGTGGCACGCTACGCTGATGGCACTGAACGCGATATCACGGCTATGGCATTATTCGAATCGAATGACAAAGGGATGGCAGATGTCAGCGACGGCGGGCTTGTCAGGATTTCGGACATCCCAGGCAAAGTTGCCGTGATGGTTCGCTATCAGGGAAAGGTTGCCGTCTTTAATGCTTCAGTCCCGTTAGGGGCATCGGTGGACAACGTGCCGACGTCGAATAACTTCGTGGATGATTTCGTATTCAGCAATCTGAAGGAAATTGGCATCCCGCCGTCACCTGTCTGCGACGATGCGACATTCCTGCGTCGCGTGTCGCTGGATATCGCGGGTCGTCTGCCCACGGCCCGGGAGGCTGACGCCTTTTTCGCGAATCAGGATACAGATAAACGCGATCAGGTGATTGAAGTGCTCCTGCGAAGTCCCGAGTATGCCGACTTCTTTGCGAACAAATGGACCGCGATGCTCAAAAACCGGCGTGACGACGCCAGTGACATGACGTCCAATTTTGCGTTTTACGCCTGGGTCCGCGACAGTCTGCTGGCGAATAAGCCGTACGATCAGCTGGTGCGTGAATTGCTGGCAGCGACCGGAACGGTAATCGCCAATCCTCCGGTTGCCTGGTACAAAAGGGTGAAAGAACCCAAGCAGCAGCTTGAGGATGTGGCTCAGTTGTTTCTGGGCGTCCGCATGCAGTGTGCTCAGTGTCATCATCATCCGTTTGAACGCTGGAGCCAGGATGATTACTACAGCTTGTCCGCTTTTTTTACGCAGGTTGGTCGCAAGCCTTCAGCAACCCGTGGCGAAGATCTGATCTTTCACAAACGGGGCGTTGCGGTGGCGACCAACATCAAGACCGGTGCCGCGCTGCACCCTGCCGCGTTGGGAGATCCGATCCCTGCAATTGCTCCGGACGAAGACCCGCGATTGAAACTGGCCGACTGGATGAGTTCGCCGGAGAACGCATTCTTCGCGAAATCTGTCGTGAACCGCTACTGGAAGCATTTTCTGCGTCGTGGGCTGATCGAACCGGAAGACGACATCCGTGATACGAACCCACCGACCAATCCCGAACTGCTTGCAGCGCTGGAAAAACATTTTGTGGAGAGCGGTTTTGATCTGAAGGAACTTGTGCGCGTCATCACGCGTTCAAATGCGTACCAGCTGAGTTCCGTTCCAAACAGCGACAATATGGCCGATCAGCAAAATTATTCTCGCTATTATCCACGCCGCCTGCAGGCCGAAGTGATGCTTGATGCAATCGATGATCTGACCGGGGCTCGTACCGATTTTCCCAACCTTCCGACAGGGACTCGAGCGATCGCCTTGCCGGATAACAGCTACAACAATGCCTCGCCGTTTCTGAAAGTCTTCGGCCGACCGGAAAATGAAAGCGTCTGTGAATGCGAACGCATTCAGTCATCCAGCCTGGCACAAAGTCTGCACTTGATGAATGCGGGAGACATTAAGGCCAAGCTGGCAACTGTTGGCGGGCGAGCCGAACGATTGGCAAAATCCGAGTTGCCTGCAGCAGATCGAATTCGCGAATTATATATGGTCGCGTTCTCGCG
>JAGQQS010000775.1 GCA_020426105.1 Planctomycetaceae bacterium | reverse complement strand
GCGGAGCGGTTTACGGGGCCAGCGACGAAATTGCCCGTTTTCCGTCGGAGAATGCCATGTCGCCGCGTGACCTCGTGGCTACGATGCTGCATGCGCTCGGCGTCCCGGCAGGCATAACACTCAATGATCTGACGGATCGACCGCATTTTTTGTATGGCGGCAATCCGGTGCTGCCGCTGTTCGGGTAATTTGCGTCGTTTTCCGAATCGAGGCCCGGCGTGACTTTATGGCTTCTCAGCATCCGAACAGACGCAGACCATTTGCCGACACCCTGGACAGCCATTGCCGTACTTGGCATGAACGGCCTCTGTGAGATTAATACCAGCGACGTTGGCAATGGTGGCCAGCCACGCAAGCACATCGGCGAACTCTTTGGCGATGTCTTCTTTGGGTGATTCGCGGAGGGCCGCGGCAAGTTCACCGATCTCTTCCATCAGCCACATGAAAGTTCCTTCGACACCTCGCGCTTCATCTTTGCGGGAATACATGCGGTCAATCAGTTGCTGAAGTTCGTCGAGCGTCATTGGCCTGGTTTCCCCAATTCCCTGACTATATTGTCTGCACCGTAAACAACCTGCAGTGCTTCACGAATGGCACTCGAATGAACAGAAACCGAGCGTGCCTGTTTGTCCGAATAGATATAGTTGCCGGACAGTGACTGTATATTGCCATCAAAGATCAGGCCAATGAGTTCACCGGCGCGGTTGACAACCGGGCTGCCCGAGTTCCCGCCGATAATATCTGCGGTACTCACGAAATTGAACGGCGTCGACTTTTTAAGCTTCGATTCGGCTTTTTTCCATGAGGCGGGCAACACGTAGTCTGCCTGTCCCTGGTGTTGCTGCTCATGCTCAAACGCACCGCCGATATCGGTCCATGCGGGAATTTGCCGACCGTCCTGTTCGTACCCGACCACGGGGCCGAACGCCAGTCGCAGTGTAAATGTGGCGTCCGGATACGATGACGTCCCTTCGACAGCAAATCGTGCTTCTGCAATTTTGGCGTAGGCCTGTTTATCCTGTTCATCCAGTTGGTCAGTGATCGTTCGGATTCGCCGCACTTCAGGATTGATAATCTTTGCCAACTGAATCAACGGATCGTGACTGCTGTTGATGGCTTCAATACCACCCGCCGCAACCTTTTTGCGAACCTCCACACTCAGCAATCCCGTGCCATCAATCAACTCCGCCGCCCGTTCAGCCGGACTTTTTCCGGCCAGAATGTCCTGACAGAGTGGATCATCAAATCCGCGTTGTTCAAGAGTTTTTGCGATCGAATCAGTCAGTATTACCTGTTCCAAATCGGAATAGATTGGAGCTTCGGAGTAGAGTTGCTGCAACAGGGATTCACGACCTGCATCGGCAAACTGCGGCAGACGTTCTTCGGACGGTTTCTGGTCCTCTTCAGCCATTTGTACCAGTTCGAGTGCAATGTTGAAGAGTTGTGAATGCACGGCCACGCCGGCACCCAGTAATTCCGCACGCTTGACGGTCGTTTCGGAGATTGACTGCCATGCGGACGCCAGAGGTTTGAGTTTCGGACTGGCATTGATGGCATCCAGCAGCGCCTTTTCGGCCGCCGCCTTGTCCGCCAGCACCTGAGGATCCTGCAGTCCCGCCAACATGCCGAGGCGAGCTTTGCGCGAATTCTGAACACCAAACAGATCGTCACGAGCGCGACGCGCCTGTTCTTTCCCGCGCAGCCCGTATTGTTGGAGCAGAATCTCCTGCCGTCGCAACTGCGTCATGACATACGGCAGAAACCTGTCCCGCTGATATTTGATGGCGTCCATGGTAAAAATGCGGCTTGTGCGACCAGGATTGCCTGACACAAACGCCACGTCGTTTTCTTGAGGACCGTTTTCGGACCACTTCAGGAAATGTTCGATCTTCGCCGGCTTGTCATTTTCGTAGACTCTAAAAATGCAGGCATCCAGACAGTATCGCGGATACTCGAAGTTATCCGCATCACCGCCGAAGAACGCGATGGCCGTCTCCGGTGCCCACACCAGACGCACGTCTGTAAATTTTCGATACTGGTAGAGATGATACCGCCCACCGCCGTACAAAGTGGTTACGGTGCTTTTGAGACCAGTCTCATCCAATGCCGACTTTTCAATTCTCGCAATGACAGCCCGCCGCGCAGCCACCGCCTGTTCGGTTGTCAGACTGTCTGTCACGGCGCCCTTGACTTCGGCCGTGACGTCTTTGATGGCGACAAGTTGATTCAGTTCGAGATCCGGTGCTTTGAGTTCCTGCTCAGGGCTCTGCGCCAGGAAACCGACCTCCATAATATTTCGTTCGGGCGTGGACAGCTTGTAGAGCGTATCCGATCCGACGTGATGATTGGTAAGCACCAGGCCCGAGCTGGAAATAAACGAAGCTGAGCCGCCAACATTGAATCGTACGCAGGACTTCATCAGATGATCAGCCCAGTCCTTTGTCGGTTCAAATCCGTAGCGTTCCTTCAGCAGTTTTGTTGGCAGATTGTTAAAAAGCCACATGCCTTCATCGGCTCTGACAAAACGTGGTGTCGGCATGATGATTCCGAACAGTAATATGCAGAAGACAACAGAGCGAATCATAGTGGTGTTCCGTGAAAACCCTGAGATTCGGATGGCAATCAGCAAATCCGATTTTGGAAGTACCCTTTGATCCCGCACTCTAATTGATACAAGCGAAACTGGCCACCCTCTTCCAACATGCAGCGGATTGTCAACGACGGGTGCCTTGACTGTCAAAACAATTGTTTAGACCTGGCTGTCGCTGCACAAACCGGGTATCGTGCTCGATAACGCTGGTGCGGAGCGGGGAAAACTTCCGCGGCCCCGAGTTGCCGTACGACGTCAGTTTATATACCTCAGGGCGAGGTGTTTGTTTGACGCACGTCCTCCATGTAGATTCCGCTGATGCTGTCGGCGATCGGAATCGGAGCGGTCCTGCTATTTGGCGCGAGCGGTTTTTTTGATATTCCACCCGCTGCGTTCCTGGGAGCAGCGATCGCGGTCAGTTTCACTGGATTCCGCGCCGGTTGATTCTCAGCGAGAGGGAAGGTACTCCGCATGTCAGGTTCCGCGAATGTCAACTCCGTCGATGCGATTCGCTCGTTCGCCGCTGCCGTTGCAAAGTTTCGGGAAGAAGCACGTTTGTGTCTCACAATGATGGATGCGCAACTGCGGCAGATCCTGTTCTGGCTGGAACGTGATCGCCCAGGGTTCTGGAAGCGTGAGATCGAAAACTGCATGCGTGAAGTTGCCGAGGCACGCGTTCGACTGCACCAGTGTCGGATGAGGAAGCTGGGCGACTTCCGTCCGTCATGTATTGAAGAGGTCAAAGCGCTGGAGAAATCCAGGAATGATGTAGAGTTTGCCCAAAGACAAGTCCCAAACATCAAACGCTGGTTCGGCGAAGCGACGCATGAAGCGGAAGAATACCGAGGCCGCGCCGCGCAGCTGACTCAGGCCGTCGAGCGCGACCTCCCGCGACTCCTGGCACTGCTGGCGTTCACCATTGATCGTCTGGAGGCCTATGCGGCCGTCAGCAGCCCTCAGGGAATACCGGACACGAGCGGAATTCAACAAATCGGTGCCGAATTGGAGGCATTTTTGAAGACCCTGCCCCAGGAAGGGACTGCCGTTCTACCGGAGACGGACACGCCGTAAGGACTCATCCGGATTCCACTCCGCGTTATCTGCTCTCGCGAAATCTCCAACTGAGCAAAATCCCGTCGGCGGAGCGACGGGTGTACAGTACACCCGTCGCTCCGCCGACGGGATGGCCTGCACCTTCGCCCGCACATCACGGCTTTGTTGATGGACGAGTTCTAAGAGTTTGTACCGAGGGAAATAAAAAAGGCTGTCCAGTGTTGCCACTGAACAGCCCGGGAGGATTGATCGAGAGGATTACTCCCAACGATCAGCAGTGACTCCCAATCCAGCCATCCGTCCACTTTACGGACGAACCGATCCGATTCGGGATGCCTGGCTCCAATTAAGTTTTGACCGTCTTCACAGTGCGGATAATCTCCGCCGCTACTTTATAAGGATCGGCATTGGAAGCAGGTCGACGGTCTTCCAGCCAGCCCTTCCAGCCGTTCTGGACTGTGGCGATCGGAATCCGGATTGACGCGCCGCGATCTGAAACGCCGTAACTGAACTTGTCGATGGTCTGCGTTTCGTGTTTTCCCGTCAGACGCATATGGTTGTCAGCACCGTAGACGGCGATGTGTTCTTTAACACGAGGCGAAAATGCCTGACAGATTTTTTCGTACGTTTCCTTGCTGCCACATGTTCGCAGCACGGAATTCGAAAAATTGGCATGCATGCCGGAGCCGTTCCAGTCGGTATCACCCAGCGGCTTGCAGTGCCAGTTGATTGACAGGTTGTACTTCTCAGCAGTTCGTTCGAGCAGGTAGCGGGCGACCCAGACTTCATCTCCGGCACGCTTTGCACCCTTGGCAAAGACCTGAAACTCCCACTGGCCGGTGGCAACTTCTGCGTTGATGCCCTCAACATTGATGCCAGCCTGAATGCACAGGTCCAGGTGTTCTTCGATCAATTCACGACCGAAAGCATTCTTCGCACCGACAGAACAGTAGTACGGTCCCTGGGGAGCCGGGTAACCGCCGATGGGGAAACCCAGAGGAAGATTTGTTTCACGGTCCCACAGGAAGTATTCCTGTTCGAAACCAAACCAGAAATCATCATCATCATCTTCGATTGTCGCGCGGCCATTTGACTCATGCACGGAGTTGTCCGGATTCAGCACTTCCGTCATCACAAGGTAGGCGTCCATGCGACCCGGATCCGGAAAGATTGCGACCGGCTTCAGCAGGCAGTCTGACGACCCGCCCGGAGCCTGATTCGTCGAACTTCCGTCGAAGCACCAGACCGGACACTCTTCGAGGGTACCACCAAAATCCTTGACAATCTTCGTTTTGGCCCGCAGCCCTTGGGTGGGTTTGCTGCCGTCCAGCCAAATGTACTCCAACTTTGCTTTCGACATGCTCTGACTTTCCTCCCGGAAAAACCTGTAGAATCGCGGATTCATTGGGCAGCCACTGCGATCTCATCCCGCAACGTACGGAATGAGAATTGCCGCTCAATCTGCTCTGCTTCCCGCGACGGAAGCCACCTCCTTGCCGGAACTCGCCGGGTGTTGCCTGACACGGGCAACAAAATGACTCCCCCAGTTTCGTCCCACCAGCTGAAAGATCAGGGATCAGCCGCTGTTCTAATGAGCAGTAGTGCCCAATCAATAGGCACTTTGTGGCTATTTTTCGTGATTATCGCCACGGGAACAGTTTTAAGCATTCGTCATGCCAATTGCACGCAGGTGACTTCGGGATGTCAAAAACGAACCTGGATTTCTCAGCCATTGGTAACTCGAAGCGGCAGTCTCTAGACTTAGCGGCAGCGATGAATTTTCAAGCACGAGGCACATTTGGAAATGGTGATTCTGTATCTGTTCCTGGCGATCCTGCTCATTTTGGTCAATGGATTCTTCGTGCTCGCGGAATTCGCGGCTGTCAAGATGCGTCCGTCCAGAATCCGTGAACTCCTCGAGAACGATGTGCGCGGCGCCGCCGCCGCGAAACATGTTCAGGACAAACTGGATGAGTATCTTTCGGTCTGTCAGGTCGGGATCACCTTTACTTCCATCGGACTCGGGTTTGTCGCCGAACCGGCAATCGTTGTATTGATCGAGCCTTTGCTGAAGCGGACGGGATTATTTCCGGAAGAAAGTGATCTCACCTTTCTGACGACGCATGCGATTGCTTCGGCGATCGGCCTGCTTGTCGCCAGTTATCTGCATACGCTGATTGGTGAGTTGATTCCGAAGTCGATGGCAATCCGCCGCACGGATCGTTCTTCCTTGTTGACAGCGGCGCCGTTGCGAGTGGTGCGGACTTTTTTCCTGCTGCCGCTCTGGGTCCTCAACGGTTCAGCAAATGTACTGCTTCAACTGATGGGACTCGGCGGTTCAAAACATCACGAGACTCACAGTGAAGACGAACTGCGTATTCTGCTGAATCAATCACAGTCAACAGGGATGATGACGTTTCGGCGTTTGCTGTTTCTGGAGAACGTCTTTGACCTGGGCGAGCTTGTGGTGCGCGATGCCATGCGACCTCGTTCGCAGGTGCGCTGCATGACGACTCAGAATTCATGGGAAGAGAATCTCCAGATTGCCCGGCGTTACAGGTTCAGTCGCTATCCGCTCATGGATGCGGATAGTGCAATTCCAATCGGGAGCGTGCATCTGAAAGATGTCTTGTTTAACGGCGAACAGGGAAACGATTTGAAACCCATACTGCGGCCGTTGCTGACGGTAACGGAGACTGCATTGCTGGAATCTGTGCTGGCCGAAATGCAGAAGAAACGCATTCATGCGGCGATCGTCAAAGACGCGAAGGGTGTCTGGACAGGTTATCTGACGCTGGAAGACGTCATCGAAGAAATTGTCGGCACAATCCGCGATGAATTTGAAGACGAGGAACCGATCCACCTGTCAGATTCACTGCTGGAAGACCGTGTTCATCTGCATATCGAAGCGGAGAGCACGATCGAAGCCGTGCGGATCGCATTATCCCGCATGAAGCGTGAATCGCTGCCGATCGCGGCCGATCAGATCATTCGTGCCGTCGAAGAACGTGAACGTTTAATCGAAACGTATCTGGGACGACATCTGGGCATGCCGCATGCCCGACTGCCGGGTTTGCAGAAAGCAATCGTGCTGGTGATTCGTTCTGAGAAAGGCATCCCGTACCGCGGTACGATCGAACGAGCGCATCTGCTGTTTGTGCTGTTGACGCCCACCGGACAACCGCGAGTGCATCAGCGATTGCAGGCCATTATCGCCACGCTGCTGGATGAAAGTGAATTCATTCCGGAACGCCTCCGCACAGCCCGCACGCCGGCTGAGGTCGTCGACATCCTGCGGACCGGCGAACAGGCCACGCTGGATTAATTGGGTATTACAGATCAGTGGGGCGGCCGGTCCAGTCCTTGA
>JAGQQS010000774.1 GCA_020426105.1 Planctomycetaceae bacterium | reverse complement strand
TCGGCTATGCCTGCAATCAAACCGAAGAGTTGATGCCGGTCCCCATCGCATACGCACATCGTCTGATCAATCGTCTGGCCGAGGTGCGACTGAAAGGTGGAATCACCTGGCTGCGTCCCGACAGCAAGAGTCAGGTGACGATTGAGTATGACGGGATGAAGCCGGTACGCGTGGAAGCAATCGTAATCTCAACTCAGCACGATGAGACGGTCACACAGGAACAGATCGCTGACTTCGTCAAAAAAGAAGTCATTGAAAAAGTAATACCCGCCGAAATGCTGGACAGTAAAACCAAGTATCATATCAATCCGACAGGCCGATTCGTTGTGGGTGGGCCGCATGGTGACACCGGATTGACAGGTCGCAAGATCATCGTCGATACCTACGGTGGATGGGGGCGGCACGGCGGTGGGGCATTCTCCGGTAAAGATTCCACAAAGGTCGATCGTTCCGCAGCTTACATGGGACGCTATGTCGCAAAGAATATAGTTGCGGCGGGACTGGCCGAACAATGTGAAGTACAACTGGCCTACGCAATTGGCGTCGCAGAACCGGTCAGCATTCGAGTGGATACATTTGGCACAAGTACAATTCCCGAGGAGCGAATTGAAAAACTCGTTCGTGAACATTTCCCGTTGACCCCGAAAGGCATCATCGAGCATCTGAAACTTCGCCGTCCGGTTTTCCTCAAGACCGCAGAAGGCGGGCATTTCGGACGCTCCGGTGACGGTTTCACGTGGGAAGCGACAGACAAGGCAGCAGCGCTGAAAAAAGCGGCGTCATAACGCTGCTAACTCAACCGCAATCGGATGTTTCCGCAGCGGAAGTCACCATGACTTCCGCTGCACATCTTCCAAATGCACGGACGCACGGGTATGAATCTTCAATACGAACACCCGACGCCGGAAACTGACGAGCTCTCGGATCAATGCCTGCGGCCGGAGATTCATCGTATCATTGCGAAGGGCACGAAGGTCTCCGCATTGCGTGAGGGATCCACGCGGTCCGCTGCATTGCTGGTCGCTGCCAGCCTGCTGCTCGTTTGGCTCTCGTTCACACCGGTTGACTGGCCGTGGCTTGCATGGATCGCGCTGGTGCCCCTCAGCCAGCTGCTGCGACTCAGGGTCCTGCCGGCACGTTGCTATTTTGTCACCTGGTGCATGGGCTTCATCTGGGCTTTGTGCACGCTGCAGTGGATGCGGCTGGGACATCCAGCCATGTTTCTGGCACTGGTCGCCCTCGCTTTTTACGTCGCCTTGTACGTTCCTGCTTTCGTCTGGGCTGGACGCCGCTGCCTGGCTGCAGGTCTGCCACTCTGGCTTGCAGTCCCAGTGGTTTGGACTTCGCTCGAATATGTTCGCTCATGGATGATCACAGGGTTTGCATGGTATTTCCTCGGACATACGCAGTATAACGGCTCGACGCTGATTCAGATCTGTGACATCACCGGTGTCTACGGTGTTACGTTTCTGATTTGCCTCGTTTCCGGCGCCATCGCAGTGAATATTCCCGCGCGCTGGTTGCTGCGGCTTCGGCTGTGTGTAAACGCAAACTCTCCGGCGGGAGTGCGGAGTCAGCTACAGGCATGGCCGCTGATTGTCACAACACTCAGCATCGGCGCATGCCTGGTTTACGGGTATTACCGGCGAACGCCAGCCGAACAGTTTCCAGCCGGGCCTGTGTTTGCCTTGATACAGGGCAATTTCACGCCGGACATGAAGCACGACGAGATGGAACACATCACCCGCTATCGCATCCATGATGCGCTGACACGAGAAGCCGTGCTGCTGCAGCCCGACTTTATCGTCTGGCCTGAAACTATGTTTCCGTTCCCGGAACGTTCAGTGGCGGAAGGAGTGACTGACAAGGAAATACTTGCACAATTACCCCGACCATTGCTGCAGGAATATGGAAATGACACGGCGCCGTTAATTGAGGAATGGCGACGGGCTGAAATTCAGCAGCGTCTGGCGATGCATGCTCAGGCGGCCGGCGCTGCCATGGTCATTGGTATCGAAGCGAGAGTCCTCGAAAAAGACGGCGGAAAGACATACAACGCGGCGGCGTTCGTCCGGCCCGATCTCGGCTATTCCGGACGCTACGACAAGCTGCATCGGGTGGTATTCGGCGAGTACATTCCGCTGAAAGGCATCTTTCCCTGGCTCCATCACCTGACGCCGTTCGGATCAGCGTATGGAATCGAAGCGGGCCACGACGTCAGCATGTTTGAATACGGAAATTACCGGATTGCTCCACTCATCTGCTTCGAAGATACCGTTCCATCTCTTGTGCGAAAAATGGCGTCTCAACGCGACGCGGCGGGGAAAGGCTGTGATGTCCTTGTGAATCTTACAAATGATGCGTGGTTTCACGGATCCAGTGAACTGGATCAGCATCTGATCA
>JAGQQS010000773.1 GCA_020426105.1 Planctomycetaceae bacterium | reverse complement strand
ATTCTGAATCTGCGTCGGAGCCTGATATGTCTGCCAGTTTGCCCCTGGGTGCACGGGAATTGCACTTGATGATCCTGCAGGCATCGTGCTGAAATACTGCGGTCCGGCTACGGACGAAATATTCGGCAGGACAGGCGCGTTCTCCACCGGCACAGGCCGCAGATCCGATTGTGGCGCGGACGCAACAGACCGTGGCGCCCCCTGAAAGTCCTGCCCCCCGCCGGAAGTCTGTCGCAGACCGACAGGTTTGCGTCCGGCATCCACGACGGCAGCCCGCTGAATTTTTCCGCCCTTTGCCTTTGAAGCCGAAGCCGCTGCTGACGGACGCCCGGAATCAGAAACCCCACGCGCTGCAGGTTCCTGTTGAGTCCGGTTCTTCCAGCGGCTTACCAAACCAGCCGACCCAGGATTCGGCTTACCTGCTGCCGTGTCGGCGGCAACCGCGCTCCCTGCGCAAATGACGCCCATCATCAACGCTACTAACCCCTTACGTAGCATTTCAGCCCCCTCCATGGAATCCGCGGATCGTCCGCATCGGCGGCACGTTCAGCATCTGAACATGCCGTTTATTTTTCGAAGTTCGAATGCAGCTTCAGATTCACGCTGAATCTGCCTGCCATCGGCCAGGTCTCCTGCTTCAACCCGGTCCCGTCTTAACTCCGGTCAACGGTGCGAAACTGGAAAAGCTCCCGACATTCCTCTTGTTCGGCCAATAACAATCGTGCGGATGAGTCATTCCGTATCGGTCAGATCAATCAAATTGGCATCAGAACAAGTCAGGTCGGATTCGTCTTCTCAATCCGGAAAAACAGCACAATCCGTTTTTTCTGCCTGTTTTACCCATCGTAAATCACTGCCGCGTCTGACGGATGTTCATTACACTGCTCACCCACGCAGACGTCGTGCTTGTGTTTTGACTCAGGTTTCACCATCTTCGGAACCGAATTCTGCGTAGTCCTCGGCTTTTCGAGGAATCATCTGGATGCTCTAACGGCAAAGGAAGCCCGCGTGGCTCGACGGAAAACTTCGAATCAGAAAACAAACGGACTTTTTGACGAGAACACTGCTCCTGATGCCAATGTGCAGTTTGTGCCGATCAGCGAAGAGACCCGCAGGCGTTACCTCAACTATGCGCTGTCTGTGATCACATCGAGGGCTCTTCCCGACGTCCGTGACGGTCTAAAGCCCGTGCAGCGTCGTATCCTGTATGTGATGTATGATCGTCTGCGTCTTACGTTTGACGGCAAGACTCGAAAATGCGCGAAAATCTGCGGTGACACTACGGGTTCGTTTCATCCGCACGGAGATGTTGCGGTCTACGAAGCGCTTGTTCGCATGGCACAGGATTTTACGCTTCGGTATCCACTTGTCGTCGGACAGGGGAATTTTGGTTCGATCATGGGGCTGCGAGCCGCCGCATCCCGCTACACCGAAGCAAAAGTGTCGCGGCTTGCAGAAAACCTGATGTCTGAGCTGCGCTTTCAGACGGTGGAAATGCGGCCTACCTACGACGCCGCAGATGAAGAGCCCGTGGTGGTCCCGGCGCGCTATCCGGCGCTGCTGGTCAATGGGTCTTCCGGAATTGCTGTCGGAATGGCTACGAATATGCCGCCGCACAATTTGGGAGAAGTGATTAAGGCCAGCGTTCATCTTGTTGAAAATCCCGATGCTTCTGTCGCACAGCTGATGCGATACATTAAAGGTCCAGACTTTCCGCTCGGGGGCCGCATTGTGACGGATCGGGCGGCATTGCGGGAAATGTACGAAACCGGACGGGGCTCCATCAAAGTCCGCGGTGAATGGCGTTTTGACCAGCAGGGCAAAAAGCAGGATACGAGTCGGATCATTATCTATTCGATTCCGTACGGTGCGACCACCGGCCCGCTGATGGCAGAGATCGGTGAATTGATTGCCGCCCGAAAACTACCTCAGCTGGAAGGCGTCAACGATGAAACGAACGAAGAAAACGGACTCCGAATTGCCATCGATCTCAAATCCGGCGCCGACCCTGCTGCCGTCATGGCGTATTTATTCAAGCACACTTCGCTGGAGCAGAACTTCGGCTACAACGCGACGTGTCTGGTGCCGGCCGATCGCGGCTTAACAGTCCCGCGTGTGCTCGACTTAAAGCAATTGCTGCAGCATTTTCTGGACTTCCGGCACGAAACAGTTCGTCGCCGACTGGAATACCAGCTTGCGCAGCTTCGCAAACGCATCCATATTCTGGAAGGCTTTGCGATCGTGTTTGATGCCCTCGACCGTGCAATTAAAATTATCCGGGCGAGTGATGGCAAGAAGGATGCGGCGAAACGCCTGATGGCCGAGTTTCCGCTGGATGAAATTCAGACGGACGCGATTCTGGAATTGCAGTTGTACCGCCTGTCCAAACTGGAGATCGGACAGATTCGGGAAGAACTGGCGGCGAAGAAAGCCGAAGCTGCCGCGCTGGAAGCAATCCTGAAATCAAAAACAAAAATGTGGAAGCTGATCACCACGGAACTGGAACAGGTTGCGGCGGACTTCGGAGACACGCGTCGCAGCGAGCTTGGATCCGCCGAAGAGATCATCGAATACGACCCACAGGCCTATATCGTCAAAGAGAATACGAACGTCGTCGTCACCAAAGATGGCTGGATTAAACGTGTTGGCCAGATGAGCAGTGTTTCCAAAACACGCGTTCGGGAAGGAGATTCTGTACTGACCGTTGTTCCCGGCAGCACCCTCGATAATGTTGTCTTCTTTTGCAATGACGGAATCGCATATACCCTGCCAATTGATCAACTGCCGATTTCTTCGGGTTATGGTGAACCTCTGGCCAAACGCGCAAAAATGAAGGACGGAGTGAGTGTCGTCGCAGCACTGACAACCGACACACGCTTCGTGCCGAGCCTGGACGACGTTGGTGACGACGTTGGTCTCACGCTGCTGGTCGCGACAAAGAATGGCCAGGTCATGCGGCTTCCGTTTGAGTCCTTTCGCAGTCCTTCGACAAAGTCCGGTCGCAAATTCTGCAGACTCGGAAAAGCCGATCAGGTGGCTTACGTCGCTCTGGTGCGGGATGCGCAGACAATGTTTATCGCGTCACGAAAGGCAAGAATCCTGCATTTCTCAATCGATGATGTGCCGGTCCTGGGCAGTGCCGGTAAGGGAGTTCGCGGCATCAAGCTGGAAGCCGGTGATCACGTACTGGGCGTGGTACAGCTCTCGCGCCCCGGGGATGCACTCCGTGTCCGCAACGACAACGACAGCGTGCTGAGCTTCGGACAAACCAAATATCAGGTCACTTCGCGGGGGGGACGGGGAGTTAAAACAAGTTCACGCACTGGCTTCGCCGAAATCATCCAGCCCGAAATTCAACTGGTGGACTGGAGTGAACTGGGGGGCGTCGGCGATGGCTAAATCAGCGACCGGGATGTCTTCCAGAGTGCAACGGATGATCGCTTTCCGCAATGCCGACACCGTACCGCACGGCGAAACAGCAGCATCCACAGGAAGCGTCGGAACTTTGATCGCGTCTGAGTAGCACTGGCACAGGAATGACAGTATTGACAATCGTACATTTGAGATGGCCCTCTCATTGGCAGGGATTGGCGCACGTCGCTTTGCCGCTTACCTGCCTCCTTATATCAACGATGCTGCCTCCGGTTTGCAACCCTAATGGAGACCCCTGAAGCGGGAGATTACTATCGGGGACACTTTCGCCCCGTGTCCAACTCAAACTGCGAAATTTTTTCGCCTTCCATCAAAAAACGCGCATTGCAATTAACAACGCAGGAAGCTCAATCCATGGCCGCACCAGCCAGAAACAATTCCAGTTACACCGGCGAAGACATCGAAGTACTCGAAGGTCTCGAGCCTGTCCGTCGCCGTCCGTCCATGTATATCGGGGGCGTGGATTCTCGTGG
>JAGQQS010000772.1 GCA_020426105.1 Planctomycetaceae bacterium | reverse complement strand
CAGATAAATTTCGAACCGAACCGCGCCCGGAGGACTGGTCCATTCAATCGTCGGTTTCGTGATCGTCAACTTAGCCGGTGAACTACTCAGGGAGTTCCCAGGGCTGGTCACTGTGGGTTTCACATTAATAACGAACGTCGTGGGAGGCGACCATTCGGACGCGGGGCCACTGGCATAGTTCGAACGCACCCAGACTCGGGTGAGTCCAAGATTCAAATCGTCCGCTGGTGTAAAGCTGGTGTCCGTTATGCCGGTCTTATAGAATTCTCTCGTTCGCTGCTCCGCGTCGGTGATCCACAGGTCGTAACTGACCGCATTGATATCAGGATTCCATGTCAATGTAGGAGTCGCATCGTTAATCACTGGCGGAGGACCTTCCATTGGGCCCGCCAGATGCACGACAGTCAGCAGTGACCGGACTTCGAGTTCTTCGATAACCGCCGGCGACTCGAGGTTTGCCGCGTTGCGTCGGGAACGTTGTTTGCTTTTGAATGTCTCGAATTTCATAGTCTGCTCTGCCCAAATGACCATCGGAGAGTTAAATTTTTCCGCAACTTGCCACTGACCTCACAGTGTGTTGATTCAATCAACTACGGGCTTGCACCGCGAATGCACAGCGCCGGGGCGTCAGTGATATGCGGACGTTTCTCACGTGTAGCGGCCCGGGAATCCCCCCCAAATCTCAAGGGGGAGGATTAAATCAACAGAACGCCCAGTTCCCGGCATGCTTCAGACAATTGCCAAAGTTGCTGAAGTCAGGAATAACGGGCGTCTCGTTCAGTTATCGCCAGCACGGATAAAGTGATTTGACGGAACACTCGGTACGACCGGCAGAACACAAGAAACACGTCCTCTGCCGGCGGCGCATATCGACTAAGCGAAAGATGTGCCGCAAATTCCCTCGTTTAACATCTCCCGCTTCAACCTGCCGTCAGCGTCAGAGACTGAAACTTTTCGAGCTTTAGACGATCCAGTTCACCCAATCTAACATCGTCGCTGCGCGGACGCCGTTGAAACGGAAGATTTTCGAACGAGCAGGACGCTGACAGAAAATCCGCCACATCGGGACTCATCGTTGCTTTCGGAATGGACTTTTTGGATCAGTCAAAAGAAGCTGAAAACAGGGTTCAGGAAAGCCTGATGACATCGATAACCGCGACGAACGTCTACTCGTCTGAACTCAGCTCGTCGTCAGGACCACCGCGCGATGGCTGAAAGAGGCTTTATGTTAACTCCGAACGCGACAAGTCACACCGCCGCGCCGCAACGGAACGCACACCGTATTTCTCAGGCCGAGATTGCAGTCTCAGTTTGCCTGGACTGCGGCACGCCGATTCCTGCGCGGCTGGTTGAGTTAACACGAGTCGATCTGATGATCGTCGCTGACCGCCCGCTGCGATACGGCACACCGGTTCAACTGGCACTTTTCGGAGATCTTGTTTCGACGGTCACGCAGAATCGTGGCGTCGTACACTGGTGTCGCCCGCACCAGAATGGCTGGCAACTCGGCGTCTTTCTGACGATGCCCCTGCCGACACGCCTGACAGAACGTGAATGGAGCGATCTGCGAAGCAGTCTGCGTTACGAATGCAACTGGAAAGCATGGATCCTGTGGGATGGTGATGGACAGCTGGAACCAGTCTGGATCACAAATTATTCCGTAAGCGGCGTCTGCCTGAATGCAAAACGGGTTGTCGCACAGGGTGACAAGTTTACCCTGTTTGGCTCGGGAGGTACCAAAGATCGAGCGGCCCTGAATGGCAACGTGCAGTGGATTCGGAAAAACACGGAAGGCGTGTTGCTTGGCTGCACGATTCACGGTCAGGGCGGTCGCGAACTCCCCAGGATGTTCGGCAATCTTGACGCCGTGCATTTCACCGTGGAAGATGGTGAGAGCCCCGACAAAAATCCGGACTCACTGGAGACTCAGGCCTGCGAACTTGCCGCTCGGGAGCAATTTTTGCCAGTGCCGGACAGATCTGCGTTCGTTTAGTCCGAAGTCATGGCTTCTGACAGGACTTCCTGGGGCAGCGTTTTGAAGGACTGCAGCAGCAACATGATGGCCCCGACGACCAGACAACTGTCGGCGATATTGAAAATCGGGTAATCATAATTGCCGAACTGAAAGTGCAGAAAATCGCGAACCGCAAGTGCGGAAGATGTCGCATCCGGGGGACGGATCCCGTGCAGTCCCAGACGATCGTAAAGATTTCCCAGTGTGCCGCCGGAAACAAGTGCGAGCGCCACCGTCGTCCACAGGCTGGAGGCCGCATTACAGAAGAAGAGCCAGTAGATGACTCCAAAAAATGCGGCGATACTGAGCACAGCAAATAGGGGCGCCATCCCCTGACCCACGCCCCACAGTGCGCCGTAGTTAAGATTCGTGAGCAGTTCGAACCGGACCCACGTATCGATCAAAGTCCGGGAACGGCCATGGAGCCCGAGTGTCTGAAAGGCCCATTCTTTACTTCCCAAATCCGTCGCGAGCGCCACGACGGTAATCGCGGCGTAAGTGGGAATTCGATTCCGTGGCACAGTCGGCTTCAAAGCCCCATTTCCTTTTTCCGTTCGCAGTCAACGCAGTTTCTGGCGTGCGGGATCGCCTGGAGCCGGGTTTTGGGGATTTTTGCCTTGGTTTCAGGCAATCCTTGCTGGAGACACAGCTCACACAGTCCATAAGTGCCTTCATCGACCTTCTTCAGAGCGTGAGAAATTTCCTCCAGCACTCCCTGATCACTTTCGACAAGTTGCAAAGAGAAATCGAGATCCCAGGCATCGGACCCCATCTCAGCCATATGGTTGGATGAACGCTGCTCACCACCTGATTCTGATGTGGAAAAGGCTTCATCCTGTAACTGCTCCACATCGCCGCGAAGACGAGCCTGGAGAAGTTTCAACATCTTCCGAAAACTATTCAATTCTTCCGGCTTCATTGTGTCAGAATCCCGCGAGGTTTGGCAAGAGCGGTTTGGGAGACTGGAGCATCTCCCGGCGTGTGCAGGATTATTGGATGCCAGTGTTTGAGCGTCAAGGACTTGCATGTCCGCCTTCAGAAACTCGGGAAATTGTCCCCGAAATACCGTCCAAATCAGCAGAATCGGTCCGGCCTTCGATTCGAATGTTAAGAATCAATGGGCGCCGTGTCTGAGGCAGCCATGATTCGAGACCGATCGGAAGCAAGAGTTTTCCTCGGTACGTGTACTGTCGTGCCCTCGTCCACACCCTTGGATGTAAACGGCAGACGGTCGATTTAATCCCTTCGCGGAAACTCTTAGAGCAATAGTTCCTGAACGACCCGGGCTTCTTCCACCCCGGTCAGTTTTGAATCCAGTCCCTGAAACTTGTAGGTGAACTGTGAATGATTGATCCCCATTTGATGCAACAGCGTGGCATGGACGTCGTGCACGGAAACACGGTTTTCCACCGCGTGATAGCCAAGCTCATCCGTGGCTCCGTAGTTAAATCCTGGCTTGAAACCACCTCCCGCAAACCACATCGTGAATCCCGCCAAATGATGATCTCGTCCGTCACCCTGAGCCATTGGAGTACGGCCGAATTCGGAACCGAAAACAATAATTGTATCCTTCAGCATGTCACGCTGTTTCAGATCGACAATCAGAGCAGCAACTCCCTGATCGACCTCTTTCGCCGTCCCTGCTGAATGAACTTTGACGGCTCCATGATGGTCCCAGTCACGATGATAGAGTTGAATAAATCGTGTTCCGCGTTCGGCAAGGCGGCGAGCCAGGAGACAGTTAGACGCGAATGATCCGTCGCCACCCCTGGTTCCGTACAGGTCGAAAATGTGATCCGGCTCGTCACTCACATCCATTAAATCAGGGACACTCGACTGCATCCGGAAGGCCAGTTCATATTGACTGATGCGAGTCGCAATCTCCGGATCGTCGTAGCGATTATTGGCGAGGCCGTTGAGCTTCTGAACTGCGTCAACGACGTCTCGCTGCTGACGCAGTGACACCCCCTTCGGACTCCCGACATAAAGCACCGGATCGCCCGTGCTGCGAAATTCGACACCCTGAAATTGTCCTGGCAGAAAGCCGGAGTGCCACTGTCGGGCTGCAATCGGCTGCTTCTGCCCGAATTTCCCGGTGGACACCATCACCACAAAACCAGGGAGACTCTCAGATTCTGTCCCCAGTCCATACAACAGCCATGAACCCATTGCGGGGCGACCCGCAATCATCGTGCCGGTATTCATGAACGTGTGCGCCGGATCATGATTGATCGCATCTGTATGAAGTGAACGCACAATACACAGGTCATCCGCACACTTTTCCCCAAGCATCGGCCAGATTTCAGCAATGGATTGCCCCGATTGACCCCACTGGCGAAATGGATGCTGGGGCGCGAAGCAGTTGAGTTTCTTACCCTGCAATTGAGCAATCTGCTGGCCTTTGGTGACCGATTCCGGCATTTCCCGGCCGTGCAACTCCGTCAGCTTTGGTTTGTCATCAAACGTGTCGATGTGCGTCATGCCACCGGCCATATAGAGCCAGATGATTCGTTTGGCGCGCGGTTCAAAATGCGGGGGATTCAGAATGCCACGCCATCGCGGTTCCGTGGGCGCCTGACTCGCCCGATGCTCCTTCGCCCACAATGACGTCAGTGCCATTGAACCAAGCCCAATGCCCGTATTTTGCAGGAATGTGCGGCGCGCCACTGAAACGGGGAGTGAAATCATGGGAATTACTTTCAGACGTGTGGTGCATGAAACCCACACAAATCTTACCAATGTACGGCCGAAGTTGCGAACAAATCCCCGAATTCCATGGACGACACGCCGCAGATAAACCCTTGTCGCCACGGAAAAAAAAGGGGCCAGGCACCAATAGCCAACCGGTCTCTATAGCCACATGGACCAAGGCCTGCCTCGCACGATTGGTTCCTGACCACTTTTCTGCGGCCCGAAAGACCACTAGAATCCAGGAAACTTCAATCTCACGCATCAAAGGTCGGTCAAAGTGCAATTTCTGATTACGAACGACGATGGTTATAACGCCCCCGGTCTAGCCGCGCTGTATCAGGCCCTGTCTTCGATAGGCGATGTTGTCGTCGTTGCTCCAGCGACCTGCCATAGCTCCAAAGGTCATGCGGTCGATACGAAAAATGCAATTCGTGTCGAACATCGACATGTCGAACCTTTCGGAAAAATGTACATCGTCCATTCAACCCCTGCTGACTGCGTCCGTGTCGGAATTCGGCATCTCCTGAAGTCGCCCCCCGATTGTGTGGTCGCCGGAATCAACCCCGGCGCCAATCTGGGCGTCGATCTGTTCTATTCGGGTACCGCCGCCGCTGCTCGCGAAGCAGCGCTGCTCGGCGTCCCCGCAATCGCCGTGTCGCGCCTGCTGCACGGAAATTTACCCGTGAATTGGGACGCCATGGCGCGTCATACAAGCCGGGTCATTCGCCGCATGACAGAGCCCGAGTTTCATTTGCCAGTCGGACATTTCTGGAATATCAACTTTCCCGCGACCGATGAAAACGACTATCCCGATAAAATCATTCTGGCACCGCATGGAATCGAGCCTCACGCAGTGGCATTCAAAGTGCTTGAACAAACTGCAGACTTCGAAATCCTTGAATATTCTGCAGTTTATCGGGATCGGGGACGGACTATTCATTGCGACGTGCATCATGTTTTCGAACGGCAAATCGTCGCGACTCCGGTCGGACCGTCTCTTACGCCTGTTCCGACAATTTCTATGCAGTCTCCTGTTTCTCTGCTCAACGCAACCTGCGCGAATTGACTCGACGGCGGCAACTTGTCAGGATTTGCGACCGTAGCTTGTTTTGTAGTATTCCGGACCTCATGGTTGATCGGCACCCCGGGACGTCAACAAATCAGCTTTTTGTCGCCCAAAGTGCCTGTTTTGTCATCCCATGCGAATGTACGAGCACCTGACAATCCTTAGTGGCCGGGCCAATCCGGACCTGGCTCTTGAGATCGCTACTTATCTTGGGATCAGCCTCGGACAGGTCGATGTCGGTAATTTTCCCGACGGCGAGATCAGCTGTAAACTAAATCAGAACATTCGAGGCTGCGATGTATTTCTCATCCAGCCGACGTGCCCTCCGGTCAACGAAAATCTGGTTGAGCTGTTAGTGCTGATCGATGCCTGTCGCCGAGCCAGCGCGGCTCGGATTACCGCCGTTATTCCGTATTTCGGATATGCTCGACAGGATCGAAAAGATTCGGGCCGGGTGCCCATTACGTCCAAACTGATCGCGAATTTGATCGTGGAAGCGGGGGCTCACCGGGTCCTTACCATGGATCTGCACGCGGCTCAGATCCAGGGCTTCTTTGACGTTCCTGTTGATCACCTGTATGCCGCTCCCATTCTGGATAAACATTTTTCCTCGCTGGGTATCCCGCAGGAAGATCTCGTGATCATCAGCCCCGATGAAGGCAGTATTAAACGGACGCTGCAGCATGTGGAACATCTCGGGGGATCACTGGCGATCGTCGACAAACGACGCGCGAATGCGCTGGAGACGCGACAGGCCAATTTAATTGGTGGTCCAATCAAAGGTAAAGTCGCCCTGATCTTCGACGATATGATCACGACGGCGGGCTCAATTTGCGGTGCCGTTGAGGTGGTTCGCGCCCACGGTGCCAGCCGCATTTATCTGGGAACGACACATGCCGTGCTGTGCGGTCCGGCGATTGAACGTCTGGAACGTGCCGCCGTGGATGGAATTGTTGTCACGAATACGTGCCCGATCAGCCAGCAGCATCGACTGTCGAATTTGACTGTGGTCTCCGTCGCCGAGCTCCTCGGCGAAGCCATCCGCCGCGTCCATCGAAATGAATCCGTCAGCTATCTGTTTGATTAGCGATGCGTCAAAAAAAGAATTTGCGGTAGTGGACGCGTGGCAATTTACATTGGTGATAGTGCGATGCTGCAAGGCTCATGGCAGGGAGCACCAGGCTTCCCACTCGGCGCTGAGCCATTCCTCGTCCGGGCCTGCATCCGTAATAAGATATCGATATCGACCGGTAAACGGGTGATCCCGATCAATCACAAACTCTCCGTCAACGCAGGGAGAGTACACAAAATAAGGTTTTGTGGGATGTAGTCTTGCCGCCTGTGGCGCGCGAAAATTGTCGCGGTGGCAGAGCACTGTAATCGTCACAGGCTTCCCCTCCGTTTCGCCGGTCACTGAAACCCAGCGCGCGTGCTCGTGGTTACCTTTGATGCGGTCTGAGCCCCGGTCATTCGAAATGCGGCTCGGTTCACGAGCAGCGGCTGCAATTTCCGCAGGTTGTTTTCCGGGATCAATATTATCCTCCCGCAGCCAACGCACAGGACCACGGTACGCAACTCCGCCGTAATGATATTTCTGAATCACCAATGGCACGTTCGTGATCGCAGATTGTGTCGTCTGCAGGTCGAAGCTGTGATAGGTGCCATCCGTTTGAATCGCGGTAATCTTCCATCGCTCGCGAAGAATATCCGTCGCAGGCGATTTTTCGGCGCGATGAATCAGTTCGGCTTCGAATCCGATGCGTTCGTCCTCGACGAACGTACGGACGATACGCTCATGCAGGACTCGACCAGTCCCACCGGCCAGATTCCAAAAGTCAATTTCGCGATCGTTCCATTGAGTCCTCACCCAGGCGGTGAAGATCCCATGCTGGTGCGCATGGTCGTATGGAAACGTTTCCGTGACCACGCGACCTGCCGGCGATACGACCGGGTGCAGAAACCCCGATCGCGCATAAATCACATCCATCCCGGCGGGTACCGGAGGCGATTGTTTGTTGTAGGTCAGAATAACTTTTCCCGCCTGGAGAATCGTCACGGCCGAAGTCGTTTCTTCAAGCTCCAGCGCGCCATGCGACAACACCCCGGACACCGGATTCTTCTCATGTTCAGCGCGCGTGAACTCGCCGATCGGTCTGTCCTGACAAACCGCGTTGAGGGGCACAAAGCCGATCAATAGAATGAACGCCGTTCCCCGAATCAATTCGGCACCATGAATAGCAAGCATGTTTCAAACTCCGGCAACATGACAACGGTTGCCTCGAAAAACGGCTCCGGAACCGATCGCCACGTGCAGGCTGTCGAGATCGGGAAGTTTTTTCGAATGGTCCGTGTCGAGAATTTGCAAAAATAGCTGAAAGGCGATGAGCGTTTATCGCTGGATCAGAATTGAGCGCAGACCACTGCGGAATTCGCTGCGTGCAAAGCTCCCTCCGAGGCTCCGCATCCTATTTCAGTTTTTACTGTTTTGCGTTGTTCAGCGCGCTGTGCGGCAATCAGATTCATCAACTTCTTTAAATTGAACGACGTACAGCACCATTGCCATTCCGCCTGGTCGCTCGCCAGATCTCGCCGCAGGATATTACCCCGGGGAAACATTTCCATTTCGGGCGGAAACACTGAATAATGTCGAATTGAGATGCGGG
>JAGQQS010000771.1 GCA_020426105.1 Planctomycetaceae bacterium | reverse complement strand
AAAGATATTGATGATCGACTTCTGAGACCCCGCGTTACCATTGCCGTGCGTTGCCTCAGCGCGGAGCATGCTGGCGAGGTTGACGCCGCCGATAGCCCCCATCGACAGGCCGCCTATCTTCATAAAGCTGCGACGCGAAACTCCGTCACAATACTTTGCAGGTTGTCCGAATAGTGTCAACATTTGCTAACTCCGGCCATCGAGGCAGGGAACCGGAAGAGGATAAAAGGTTCGGGGAGAACCAGAGCTGTTCCTGAGGTGGGTTGTAATAACATCGTCTGGAGGGACATCGACAGCTTGACTCGAATTATACGCACTGTGCAATCCTGCGTCAAAAACCGATTCCATGCCGGGAAATCCCTTGTATTACATTGTTCAGGGTAAAGATCCGGACTCTCGGCGTCAAGAAAGGTCAGATAATAACGGATGCACCGGGAAAGGCCTCATTTTTGAGGCGGCGACCCCGTTGACGGGCGAGCGAAATAATTGAGATCCCGAGCAATTGTAAAATTCCGAAAATCCGGGCCGGTACCAGCATTCAATGCGTCTCCATCGCTGCCGCCCGGTTTCACGCCGTTGTTGCGATTAAAGACCCGTAACACACACACACACCAAAGTTGGCGTCAATTGCGGCCGATCTGCGGTGTCATCACTCTTCGACCACAATTGTTGCCTCATCGATCTTCCATGCACCTCGGCCACTTTCGACACAACGCGGCCACGGAAGTTTTGTGACGGGGCTTAGTCATTTGCCGTCGGCAATGTGCCTTTTGCCAGTTCTGCCTCCCATTCGTCGAGCAATGGCCAGTCCACCGCGCAGGTACCGAAATCTGCCATATGCTGGTACCGATCAAGTCGGTCGATGGCTGATTGCAGCAACGTGCGGTCATTCCGAAATGCCGGTCCATGACTCGGCAGCAGCCATTCAACACTGCTGGATTGAATGCGTTTGAGTGAATCGATGAAGGCGGGAATATCGGACCCATGATGGCAGTCAATACTCCCCACGCAGCCATCGCGGAAAATATTGTCGCCGGAGAACAGCAAACTTCCCAGCCGGAATGACAACTGACCGATCGCGTGACCGGGCGTGTCCCAGACTTGCAATTTTAGATCACCAAGGTGAAGGACATCGCCTTCGGAGATTTCCTGGTCGATCACAAACTTTGGCATCTCAATCGAAATTCCCTGCATCGGAATTTCAGCAAAAGATGCGATACGGTCACCTGATTCGAGGATTTGTTTCGCTTCAGGATGCGCCACTAATTGTGAACCTGGCAGCATCTCTTTCGCCTTTTGAAACCCCTGAACATGATCCGCGTCTGCGTGAGTGGCGACGAGATACCTGCAGTTGGCGAGCGGAAAATCCAGTTGTCGAATCAAATTAATCAGTTCATCCACTGTATCTTCGTAACCGATATCCAGCAGCATCCAGTCTGCACCGGAATACAGCAGATAAACGCAACATCCCAGTCGGCGACGCGCCTGAAAATTCAGCTCAATTACGTTCGGGAAAAGTTCTCTGCGTTCCAGCATTCGGTTGCTCGTGTACTCGTTCTCAGGTCCGATCCGAGGTTTCATGCGCCTTCTGCCATCATGAAGGCATTGCTGACCGCAGTGTAAGAGCAAATGTCCCCACCGACAATCGTCGCGACGCTCATCCTTTCGACGGGGTGCAGTCGCGGATTTCGGTAGGTCCAGCCTGCCGGGCTGGACTTTCGCCGTCAGGCGAATCACAAGAGCGGACATCGGATCAACATCGACGTGTTGCCGTTTGAGAAATGCCGAT
>JAGQQS010000770.1:2575-5157 GCA_020426105.1 Planctomycetaceae bacterium | reverse complement strand
TGCTGCCGCATCTGTTCCTGCTGCCGACGTTGTTCTTCCTCGGCGGCAAATTGCGGCGTCCTCGGCTGGTTGGCATCAGCGACCTGTGCAATCGCCATATGCCCTTCGACCCATTCCCACCCCAGCGGATCACGCAATTCAACTTTTGCCAGATACGCCCAGGGAGTCCCGGGATGCTCAGCAATCACCCGATTCAGGTACTCCAGGGCCTTGTCATTCATCCGCCGAACCTTGGCCCCGGCGTTGATTGAGTCCGAGGGCTCAAGTCGCCATTGATTGTTTTCGGGGTTTTTGAACGACCTCGGATTGGTTTTCATTTCCGCCAGAACAGCATTGTAGCCAAACGCTCGCACCCGCATGGCCAGAATGCGCCCCATGGCAAGGTCGTAACCAGCCCGCCAGCGATCGGAATCCAGTTTGTCGCGGTGCTTCTCCCCCGCCTCCAGCAATGCATGTGTGCGTTCAAGAAAGTAATCCAGTACCGCCAGCGGCTTCTGAGCTTCCGTGATCTGTTCGCGCAGGATGTTGTCATTGTTGGCCTGAAAAGTCCGTTGGGGAACTGGCACATCTTCGGTAATTGCCTGTTGTGCGGCGGCGACCAGCGCCTGCTTCGCGGGATTTATCTGCAATTGCTTCATATACGCCGCCTGTGGACGGTAGTCAGGCGTGTATTGTCGCATGATCTGAGGATCCCATTTCTCTCCCACGGCATCGTCAGCGATGAAAAATATTCCGCCGGTCTCCGCCGTCAGACGCGAAAGCGTATATGGTCCGTAACCTGATGACATTTGTGTCAGATCACGCGGAGTATTTGTCCAGAACGGCAGTTGCAAACCTTCAGCCATCGCGGTTTCCGGTCCCTGATCGACTGGCCGAAACTCGTCAAAGTTTTCACCCTCGGATTCCCACTGGTATCGCACGAACCCTTTTTCGCGACCGAACACCGAAGCATTGCCGATACAGTAGACTTTGATTCCCTCGCGAGAACAACGTCGCACGACTTCTTCGAGATTCTGATAATCGTCACCCCGTTCGTCGGTCACAATGATGATCATCATGTTGGCCTGCATTCTGCGTTTGTGCGGCAAATAAACTTTGACAGCTTCTGCAACAGCAGCAAACACATTCTCTTTTCCCGACTCATCGTTTCGGATTCCGCTGACAGCCTGGGTGAGTTCCTGGATATCGCTTGTCGGTTCTTTGATCAGCACGTGGGTTTTTTCCCCATAGCCGATCACACCGGTCTTCAATGCGTCTCTGGTATCGAGGTCATCCATCAAACCCAATTGGCGGTAAATGCTGTCAAACCGTTTCGTGATGGCGTTTCGCCGCGATTCAAGTGAAAGCGATTCGTCAAACAACCATACCGGCAGAGTTTTACGCTGGCGCAGGGAAGCGGCGATTTCCAGCGTGATGCGGTCAACCGCCCCTTCCGTTCCTCCAGCCTGTTCGGTCGTCCCCATCAGATCGATGGGCTCCAGGATGGCGGCTTCATTCGGGGCCGCAATTGATTCAAGATCGACGAATCGGGGATCGACAATGTCTTCCTGAATCCGTTCCAGTTGCTCGACGTGATTGTCAATGCCCTGATCCTGAGCCACCGCAGCTGATTCACCCTGCACATTGAGAGTACTCAGGCTTCCGAGCTTTACTGTCGGCTCCGTCGAAAGTTCGTAAACCTCCGGACGTACGATTTCCGGTTCAATGGAAGACGTGAGGCTGATTTCCGGAAGAATCATCGCCGGCATGGTGATCATCGCGATGATGAAAAGCAGACAGATGTGGACCAGCAGACTGACGCCCCATGCGGGGACAGCATCCAGAACAGTCCAAAATGCGGAATCGCTTTCCGGCTCAATCGGTTCGGACTCGGATGTTGATGTGATACCAGCACTACTCACAGTTCCAGTCCTTCTGTTCCTGGACCGCCACAAATCTTCAGGTGGCTCCCTATCTCAGGCAGATTTGGGACAGTCCCCTGATCATTCTGAACTGGTATCTTACCTCGCTGAATTGATCAAAGCAATGTTTTGGCACCGTTTGAGCGGAATCAAGCGGCCCTGAGCGACTGGTCTGCAACGCGGCCTTGCCTTCGGTACACTCGACGATGTTTGCAATGTGCGTGCAGCCGGTTTCAGTGATTGTCGAATGCCGTGAGGGTTCTGTTTGCGGGGCAGGCAGGTTCCGATTGTGGCAATAACCACCTCGGGTTAGGACTTTAACCGCCATTTAACGGGCTTCGGCGCTTGAATCGCATGCGAACCGTTGACAGAATTCCAGTCCCCCAGCGGATCTCTGCGCTTGAACGCAGAGATATTCTGGGGGGAATGTTACAGATGGATAGGTCGAATCTGCGTCAAAAGACAGCGGAATCTCACCGCAGTCTTCTGTGAACGATGCGAAGTATTACGTTTCCACATCCTGAAGAGTCTGAGGGCTGCAATGAAGTTTCTTGAAGGGCAGACGGTCGGCATCGATCTTGGCACCACCTACAGCGCGATCGCGATGCTGGACCAAGATGGGAATCCCGTTGTAATTAATAACTCTGACGGACGTTCGATTACTCCGTCCGTGGTCTTGCT
>JAGQQS010000770.1:0-2526 GCA_020426105.1 Planctomycetaceae bacterium | reverse complement strand
GATCCCAAATCGATTGTGGAGGCGATCAAGCGGGAGATGGGAAACAAGAACTTTTTTGTGGTGTATCAGAACAAGAAACTGACTCCGGAGTTCGTATCTGCTCTTATTTTGAAAAAAATGAAGCAGGATGCGGAGAAAATTGTCGGACCGATTGCAAACGCAGTCATCACCGTTCCGTACTACTTCAACGATGTTCGCCGTAAAGCAACGCAGGACGCAGGACGCATTGCCGGCCTCAACGTGATTGACATTATTAACGAACCAACGGCTGCGACTTTGGCCTACGCCTGGGATCGAGGTGAGCTGGGTCGAGCAGATATCAAGTCGGATGAACGTACCATCATGGTATATGACCTCGGCGGCGGAACGTTCGACGTTACCGTCGTTCGGTACACGCCAACCAGCTTCCGCGTGCTGGCAACTGACGGTGATGTGATGCTTGGCGGACTTGACTGGAGCAAGCGGCTGGCTGAACACCTGATGGAGCAATTTAAACGAAAGTTTGGTGTCGATCCGAGTGCGGATGCTGAGGCTGTGCTCAAATTTCAACAGGAAGCGGAAGACGCAAAACGCGATTTGAGTACTGCGACTCAGGTGGAAGTGTCTGTGTACTATCGCGGCAACACATTGACGGTGCAGCTGTCGCGAACCGATTTTGAGCGAATGACGGCCGACCTGCTGCAGCGGACAAAGGACACGACGGAACTGGTGCTTCAGCAGGCGGGTGTTACACCTGACATGCTGGATGAGCTGGTCATGGTCGGAGGCTCAACATATATGCCTGTTGTTGAACAGATGCTGCGCGAGGTTTGCCATCGAGAGCCGTCGCGTGCGCTGGCGCCGGAGCGAGCAGTTGCCGAAGGAGCTGCAATTCATGCGGCGATTCTGCAGGCACGCCACGGCAATAATTCCGGCGGGGTCGTCGAAGCGATTCAAAAGCGGCTGAATGCCGTCAAAACGACCGATGTGAATTCGCATTCCCTGGGGATCAAAATCAGCGATCCGAAGGACAAGTCGCGAAAAATCAACCATATCATGATCCCGAAGAATACGCCGGTTCCAAACAGTGTTCGTCAGCGGTTTGGAACGAATAGTGATGGTCAGTCGCGGATTCACGTCGAAATCCTCGAGGGTGACGCCGTTGATCCGGCAGCCTGCGAGGTGATCGGCGATTTTCGGGTGTTCAACCTGCCTGCAAGTCTCCCGAAGGGGTCTCCGATCGAGATTACCTATTCGTACGACGCTTCCGGACGAATTAGTGCAACCGCCGTCGAAATGACCGGCAATAATACCGCCAGTGCTGAAATCGTTCGGGAAGGCGGGATGCAGGAGGTCGATATCAAGGACGCTCTGAACACACTTTCGAACGAATACGAAGTGGAATAGTTACATGCCAGATTCCAGGTAACTCTGTGGCAGCCGCCGAATTCAAAAGAATCCGGCGGCTGTTTTTTATGCGTCAGACTTACGAGCAGTACACGGCATTCGCGGCGGCGATCGAGGCCCCCGGGGCGGGATGGATCCCTTGACGATTCAGACACTGTTCCAGCGCCGCCAGAAACAGCAATACGTTGGATTTCTTTGCGGCTTCGCCCATCAGTCCAATGCGCCAGGTTTTGCCTTTCATGGGGCCCAGGCCTCCTCCGATTTCGATCCCAAATTCATTCAACAATTGACTCCTGACCGCGGCATCATCCACGCCCTCCGGAATCAGGACAGAATTCAGCATCGGCAGCGATGTTTCCGCGGCAACCGAATATCGAATTCCCATCGCTGCGAGGCCTGCTTTCAACGCCGTATGATGAAATTGATGTCGGGAAAACCTTGCTTCAAGTCCCTCCTGCAGCACCAGCCGCAGAGCCTGGTGCAGAGCGTAGTTCATATTGATCGGCGCGGTGTGGTGATACGCTCGGTTTTGTCCCCAGTAATTCCGCAGCAGGCTAATATCCAGATACCAGCTGGATACCTTTGTTTTGCGGCGGTCCATGGCATCAAGAGCTCGTGGACCAAACGTCACCGGCGATAATCCCGGAGGGCATCCCAGACATTTTTGGGATCCGCTATACGCCGCGTCAATGCCGAGTCGGTCGACTTCTACCGGGAGTCCGGCGAGGGAAGTGACACAATCGACGATGAGTAACGCTCCTGCATCACGTACGATCCCGGCGATCTGATCAAGTGGCTGCCTTGCCCCGGTTGAGGTTTCCGCATGGACGATCCCCACGACTTTAGGACGCACTTTAGCAACGTGCTCCGCGACTTCTTCCGGAGAAAACACTTCTCCAAATGGCCGTTCCATACGGGTCACCTCCGCCCCGGCCCGCTCCGCGACATCGGCCATGCGTCCCCCAAAGACACCATTGACGCCCACAATCATGCGGTCGCCCGGTTCGATCAGATTCACCACGCAGGTCTCCATCCCCGCACTTCCGGTCCCACTGATCGCCATCGTCATCTGATTTGTGGTTTGAAACACCGTCCGCAACATGGACTGCACCTCATCCATCACTTTCAGGAAGTAAGGAT
>JAGQQS010000769.1 GCA_020426105.1 Planctomycetaceae bacterium | reverse complement strand
GAATTTGACACAAACTGGACAGCAATTGGACACAGATTTGACTGCTTCTAAGTAACGGATCCGCTCTCTTTCAGATTCAGAAACAGTCTCCGAATCACATTGGGGTCTTTGGCGTCGAATCCAGCAGGAAACAACGTCGCCAAGCGGTCTCGAATGGTTGATAATGAGATTCCGGGCAGGTCAAGTTGGGCGAGTCGAACGGCAACGGTCTGAACGTCCGGATGCTCCCCGCGAGAAACAGTTGGCAATGCTGGGCGCTGCCTGGTTTTTGTCGGCTAGCGCTTCACGTTGAAGAGCACGACTTCGCCCGACGGCGTCACGCCATCGTGCCGAATCTGCAGGCATTGCAGTTGCTGCTGACGGTCGTAGTACGGACGTCCAGCGTTGTCACGCAGGGGTTCGGGAAAGATGCCTTTGTCGATCAGTTGATAGAATCGCTGGCGCGACAGATTCACCTGAGAAGCCATGTCGCTGACACTGACTGCTGGTTTGAGGGTCACGGGATTGATCATAGAATTTCTCCGAAAGAAACTGCACAAATAAGACAGATGCCGAAGTCCGGCATTTCAGCATCGTCGGGCTTCACAAAAAAAGAATCGACCACCAACTTTCAGATCTGCTCGGTCTCAACGTGCTCACGACCGGCTGCCGTCAGCAGTCGGACAGCCCGTTCGTTCTTCACCAGAAAACCGATGCGCATCAGATAAGGTTCAATCACATCAGACACCTGCCTTGGGGGCAGGCACAGCTGTGATGCCAGGACGTTCAGGCGCTGGCCGTTGTGTTTCAAAAGGCCAAGGTAACGGCAGTCCATTCGGTTCAGCCCGCGGCCGTCAATTCCTTCCAGCTGACACAGATCCAGCAGGTGCTGCTGACAGACCGACTGCTCACCCTGACTCCGAGCCACACGGTGGCAGCCGGTCAGGATACGAATGGCTTCGCGAGCAACGCCGCGACTCCGCTGGGCAATCTCTTCTGGCAGTCCGTCCTCACAGGTCCACCCACGCCACTGGATCCGGCGCTGCACGATCTCGGCCAGTTCATCTTCTGCATACAGGTCGAGGACAAAAGTCACTTCACATCGATTTCGCAGTGGGGTCAGCAGACGCTGCGGGTCCGTCGTGGCCAGAATCAGCGTGAACGGTTTCACAGGAATCTGCATGACTCCGTGACCACCACAGTCACCCAGCACGACAGCGCGGCGGTCGATAACATTAAACAGCGCCGTCTGAATGGTTGACTTCATTTCATGGGCTTCATCAATGAACAGGATTTCATCCCGTTCCATCCGCAGCAGCGTCTGATGCAGCACGCTGCGACAATTCAGCGCCTGGCCGAAACTGAGTCTTGTGGGAACCGCCAGTTCGCAGCCGATGACTGCCGCCAACATGGTTTTCCCCACGCCTGATGGACCAATCATCAGCGCATTTGGAAATCGGCGGTTGTCGATATGTGTCGCATCCAAATGCATTCGAGCCAGCGCGACGGCCGACTTTTGCCCGGCAAGATGACGCAGGGACGTTGGCTGATCGGATTGGTCTTTCATTTGTCGCTTCATTTCAATCATCTCCGGTTGGACAAAAAGCATGGCAGCCGGCATCAACACGATGCCGGAAATCCCTCGTCACGCTGGAACTCCAACCGTACCGTTAATAACGCGTGCGGTTTCAGCGTTGCGTGCGTTTGGCTGCTATACAGCCAAACGCATGCCGAGCCCGCTTTTGGTGCCAAAACCAAAAACTGTTGTCATTAAATGTCCAACGAGGAGTGCCTGCCGTCATTAAGATGTGAACTAAGGGGCGTGATAAGTCGACCATACGGCAACAAGAAAAACTTTTCTCATTCCAGCACCAAAAATCTGACATCGACGCGTTGAGTCTGATGTTGGGCATCAACAATGTGTTGGTCCCTGGTTTTGTTTTTGGTGGAGAGAAGAGCAATGACGAAGAATCATGTGACTTCTGCAGGCGATGTTTATCGATCTGGTTTGAAGCAACGGATCGCGCATCATCTGGAAACGGACAGCCTGCCGCTGGAGGTTCAGGCGTTTCTGAATTCTGTGGCCTCAGAGAATGCGGCAAGAAGACTGCTGGTCATTGATGATGAACACAGTCTGTTTGACCCAAACGGCACGTGGATTCCGAAGACCGTGTTGCTGGTTCGGCAACTGCTGGGGAGCAACCTGGTGAGGATTGTGGACGACAAACTGGTTTGTTCACCACAACTTGAAAAGCTCATCGCCGTTCGGTCGATGCTGGAATCTGTGACACAGCAACTGAACAATGACGACGGCACAGTTGCCACGTTGCTGGAATTGAGCTGTCAGAATTCCGATTTCCGCGAAGGCAGCGCAATGATGTCGCTGTGCATTACGCCACAGTCCCATTAAATCCTGGTCGCTGAGATCAGGTGGACCGTCGAACCGCTTCTGCCCCTGCCCCTGACACTGTCCGGGGCTTATTTTTTGCGCGAATGGTTTGCAATCCGTGCGGACTGATGACCAAACGTTGCCGTTCAATTCGTTATAGGTGTGGGAGCCGTGGTACAACGACGCAGGAGCCGACCGTGTAGAGCATCCTTCGGGCCATTGAGGCTGATTCCTGCCCAGCTCTGCAGACCAATTCAGTTTGCTCACCCATTCAATAAGGAGCCCGCTTATGGGCACAACATCCAAAATCCACCAGCAGCACTTCCATGGCGAACATCGGGAGCAGTTGTTGCTGACTTGTGGCGAAACAGGTTGCGTGGCGGAAATCACTGTCCTCGGCATCAAACGAAGCCGGCTGACGGCGGAAGTTCTGGTGCAGCCACGAGATTCCCGGGGACTGCCACTGGGGCCGGTGGTTGAAGTCTGCAGTACGGAAATTGACCTGTTGCCGGTGCCCGGTCGAGGGCGATTAGTGGGACGATTTTGGTTACCCGGCCCAATTCGATGGCCGACTGCAATGAATTGCTATTTTCGCCTGAGTAGTATTCGCATCACCACGAACGCCTCAGATCCGACGGCGACATAATCAGCCTCTCGATCAGAAAATTGATTCCCAATGGCATCCGAAGTTCTTAAGCAACGACTGATTCTTTCTTTGAAGTGTCTGGTCAATGCCGATCCATCACTGTTTAATCACTGGCGAGGCGGTGGCGACGGGACGAGCTCACGAGATCCGTGTATCGCGATCGTGCAATATGCTCGCAGCAGCGATGTGGGTGATCCGTTTCTCAAGCAGATTCTGGATGCGATACTCAAGGACAAGCCATTTCCAGGTGAGATTGGACACTCGGGATCGCTTGACCTGGCAGGTATTGGCGAGGCATTGGGACTGGGTGACCATCATCATCAGTTTGCGAACCTGATTCGCGGCATTGTCTGGACTGTCGATGCGGAATATTTCCGTCGACTGGCGTTAAATGCCGACAACGACGGACAGGCTCAGCAGGCTTACGTTTCTCTGAAACGCGCGGCTGCGTGTTATGACGCCGCGTGGCGATTGTCAACAAAGAAAGTCACAGGCACAGGGCTGGACCCGATTGTCGCTCCGGATCCTGTTCAGAACTTTATGCGGAAATCCCGCAGCGTGATGACGGATGTCACCTACAGTACCTGGAACATCCTGCATCGGCTGTTGAACGTGCTGTGGCCCGTCGAACCCGCACATGCGCAGCCGTTGCCTGATCCAGGCAACAACGGGCACAACAATCTGCTGACCGTGTTGTTTTATGAGGAACAGAGCAATCGCGGTGTGCTGGGGCCAATGCGAGTGTGTTTGGCAGCAGCCGACTATCCGACCGTTGTGCCGGATCCCCTGAAATTTGGTATCACGATTCTGGATGACGCGTTGCAGCAATCGATGCGAGCGGGCTATCGGTGCTGCCGTACCCGACTGCTGTCTCAAGGCGACCGGCGGTTCCCGGCCATTTACATTCTGCCAGAATTCCCGGTAAGAAAGGGTATCAACTTTTCGACACTGAGCGGTGCATCGGCTGGCGGCTTGCTGGCGGCTGGCATGATCATCACCGCCGACGGACAGAAGGTCGATCGTCGTCGAACCACGACCTGCTCCATACCCGCAATTGCTGGAGACGACGAAACCGAATTGAAGGCCTCCGACGTCCTGCTGGCGGCCGTGGGCGGTGTGCCGCAGAAAATGTTCGCCGTGCGAGAACCCCTTTACTCGCTTGACTGGCGAATTAGCCGCGTGGCTTTGGTGGCTGCCAACAAAGAGCAGTGGGAGAAACACAATGCCTACAGTGAGAATCCAATAGTAGAAGAAGTCGCAACTCTGGGCGAACTGGTCAGGTTTCTGCGAGGCGATACGGTCTGCGAGGAACAACTGGACCTGCATGCCGCCAGAGTCCATCAGGAATGGGATCGCATTGTTGATGCAGGAAGCTCAACAGCAGCCAAGGTAAGCGACCATAAGCAATATGAAACGCACCGGTTCGACTGTTTCGTGCCGCCACGATTCCAGGTCGAAGGTCCGCTGCGACGCGTGGACCCTCGATCCGCAGATCCTGATGACGAAGAATTCGATGAAGGTTGGACAGAATCCAGCCGAGATCCTCAGCAGCTCCGTGACACGGAACAAACACTCAACTTCGCTCGCAGACGGCTGGAAGTTCCGGGAACCGGCAATGAAGCCCTGCTTGCGTTGTTGAAGCTGTCGCTGCTGAAACATCAGGATCACCAATGGGATGCCCAAGCCGACTGGTTAGAACCAGGCAAGTCGCTGGTGTTGTATGACAGGGCCGGAGCAGGCAAGACCGTCACGACGTTTCGGCTGAAGCACGTGCTCACCAGTCCGAAGGCCCGCGAAGTGCTGTTCAAAGGCTCGGCTCCTTTGGTTGTCCGAATCGAGGGTAGCTGGCCGACCGACGCACACGGGAAGCCGTTCGCGACCGTGCGGCAGGT
>JAGQQS010000768.1 GCA_020426105.1 Planctomycetaceae bacterium | reverse complement strand
CATGTTCCTGTGCGTGCAGGATCTAACCTGCCCCGGGTTCTCATTCCTGCATTCGTGCAGCCTTGCCGCACGCATCCCCGGAATGGCGGCGATCGAAGGCAATGCGCGGCAATACTGTCCGACGGCGAATTCGAAGTGGGCTCGAAAGATCCCCACAGTCTTCACCGTCAAAAACGGCAGAATTGACACGAGCCGACTCGCAGGACCCGGACTCGGATTTCAATAGCGCAAATTAAGAGCCCATGCGGTATGATGCGATCTCAGTGGCTGAGATCAACGGATGAGCTGTTTATTGGTTTGTAGCGACACTGTCAGCAAACCCGAAAGATTCTGTAAACCGGTGCATTTCGAAAGATTGCCTGCTGGTGTTCACTTTTCTTCAACTGGTAGGATTCTCATCTGACGACAATCTCTGATCAGACTTCTGCGCGTTCTGCGGGAAGCGGCTGACAAGGAGGTGTTAGTCTGATTTTTGATGACCCTCATAGTTTTTGCGGATGAGACGATGATAACGACGCTGCAACGCATATTCGTAATCGTGGTGATTTTCAATTCAGGGACCTTCGGGTTTGCGGCAGATGAAGCAATCTCGGACGTCCCGGTTTCGAATCAATCCGCCGCGGGAGACCCCTCGATACCTCCACTTGTCAAGCTGTGGGAAGCTCAGGCAATCCTGAATGTGCAGCGGGATAAAGTTGCGCACATTGTAACTGACGAAGACGTGCTGATCGTGCAGTCATCGGGCGGAATCGTGACGGCCCTGAACGCAGAGACAGGGCGCGAGATGTGGACGGCCCAGGTCGGTCGGGTCGATGAAGTCGGAATGCCTGCGTCGTCCAATGCCGATGTCGTGATGATCGTCGCGGGGCCCACTCTGTATGCACTC
Organism: Planctomycetaceae bacterium; assembly: GCA_020426105.1. Classification (GTDB taxonomy): domain Bacteria; phylum Planctomycetota; class Planctomycetia; order Planctomycetales; family Planctomycetaceae; genus SXXK01. Next base: position 3,871 of record JAGQQS010000768.1, on the reverse strand, counting down.
GATAAATTCAGCGGCAAGGAATTGTTCTCCTACCGCCTTCCAAGTCAGCCGTCTGCCGGACCCGTGATCACGGAAGGTAGTTTTTTTATTCCACTGTCCGACGAATCGCTGGTAACGTGTTCGCTCAAAACATTGAGACATCTCGAACGCTATCAGAAACTGCCACCCGGCGTGTCGCAGGCAATTGCGTGGCGTTTCGTTGCAGGAGAAATCATCAGAAGGGCACCTGTTGCCGGGTCGAGCCGTGTGGCGTTTGTCACCGATCCAGGGAACATTTTTGTGGTCGATATCGGGGGGATTCAGGCTGGTAAAACACAGTTTGAATTCCTGATGCAGAGTCCGACAACGACACCTTTGACGCTGGTCAATCGCGATCAGGAATACCTGCTGGCGGCTGCGGCCAACAACCGCCTGTTTTGTCTGGACATGAATTCGAACGGCAAAATGCAATGGACATATCCGCTGGGGCAGCGTGTGACCGAGCCGATTACGGTGATCGGGGATGACGTCTACATTGTAGGCGATGAAGGCGATTTTTGGGGCCTTGGGCTCGAATCCGGCCTGCCACTCCAGACAGCGGATGACAGGGCGTTTGCACTTACGGACGTCAGGATGCTGGTCAGTGTGACCAGGAAGGCGGTGTACGTTGTCGATTCTGCTGGACGGCTCGTCACTGTCAATCGTCAGACCGGAAACATTGTCGCGCAGACGATGTATGCAGACCTGTCGGTCCCGATCCGCAACTCACTCACAGACCGCGTGTATCTCAGCACTACCTCGGGGCGGGTCGTCTGTCTGAAGGAATCAGGAATCGATTTTCCGATCTACCACCAGAATCCTCAGCGAAAGCCAATTATGCCTGAGGTGGCAAAACCGGCGGCGACCGCTGCGGAGAACGAAGATGTGAACACTCAACAGTGAGTCCGGATTGCCTTTCGTCTCATTAAGCTGCGTCCCTCGCGGGCTACGCTCAGAATCCACTCGCCGTAAATAGACTTCCCTTTTCAAAACAAGGCGATTTTTTCATGTTGCGACTTACCTGTTTGCTGCTCCTTTGCTCCACATCAATCGTGGTCTTCGCTGGCGATTTCACCAAAGCTCCCGAAGAGAGTGGCGACTATACGATGCCTTTTAACGGCAGTGACCTGACTGGCTGGGACGGGGATCCAGCGCTTTGGTCTGTGAAAGACGGAGTCATTCATGGAGAGACGACGCCGGAGCACGCGGCACAGGGCAATACCTTTCTAATTTGGAAAGATGGCGTCACCAGAGACTTTGAGCTGCGACTTTCGTTTCGTTCCAATGCAGCGAATAACTCGGGGATCCAGTACCGTTCCCGTCACATTACGGATGGTAATGTCCGTAATAAGTGGGTGGTACGTGGCTACCAGCATGAGATTAGAAACGAACTGACGATGCCCAACGTATCCGGGTTTATCTACGACGAAGGCGGCAAGCGGGGGCGAGTCTGCCTCGCAGGTGAAAAAGCCACATGGGAGATCGATGGCAAGAAGGTTCTGGAGACGCTGATTGACCAGGACGGCTGGAAGGAATTGTTTAAACTCGACGACTGGAATCATGTGGTGATCATTGCCCGGGGAAATCATATCCAGCACTTTATGAATGGTCGTTTGATTCTCGACTTTACCGATAATGATCCCGATCTGTGTTTGAAGGAAGGTGTGCTGGCGCTGCAGCTTCACGCGGGTAAGCCGATGTGGGTTGAGTTCAAAGAGATTCGAATTAAGAATCTTTGAAAATACCTCCGCGGCTCACGCAGGTTTTGTCCGGAGGGTCTCGGGAGTTGAAGTCGAATCGTCCGTCGTGTGTTTTCTGTTTCCAACCGTACAGGAGTGCCTTTCATGGGGTTGTTCGACAAGCTGCGAAATGAACTTGTTGATATCATCGAGTGGGTTGATGATTCGCGACATACACTTGTCTGGCGTTTTCCACGGTACCAGAACGAAATCAAGAATGGCGCTCAGTTGATTGTGCGCCCTGGGCAGGTCGCCATTTTTGTTCATCGCGGACAGATTGCGGATGTATTCGAACCCGGTAATTACGAACTCAAGACCGACAACCTGCCGATTCTAAGCACGATCGCCGGCTGGAAGTACGGTTTTAACAGTCCCTTCAGGTCGGAAGTGTATTTCGTCAGTACGAAGCAGATCACGGACCTCAAATGGGGAACGCCGAATCCGATCATGCTGCGTGATCCGGAATTCGGCCCAATCCGAATTCGAGCCTTCGGAACGTACGCCGTTAAAGCCGCAGACGCCAAAGCCCTGCTGACCGAACTCGTCGGTACCAGTCAGGAAGTCGGCGCTGACGCGGTGACAGAACTGCTGCGATCGATCATCGTGAGCTGTATCGCTGAATTGCTGGGTTCATCCCAGGTCGCTGCCCTCGATCTGGCTTCGAAGTACCGGGAGTTTGGTGAAACTTTGCGGCTGTCAGTTCAGGAAAAGATCGACGACGAATACGGTCTTGAAATTCCGCAGCTGGTGATTGTGAATATCTCCTTGCCGGAAGCCGTCGAAAAAGCTCTGGATACCCGAACCAGTATTGGCGTCATCGGCGACCTTGGAAAATTTCAGCAGTATCAGATGGGGCAGGCCATGACTGCTGCCGCCGAAAATCCAGGTGGTGGGGGAGCGGCGGAGGGCATGGGGCTGGGCCTTGGCATGGCCATGGCCGGTCGTATGATGCAGCCGGGAATTTTTCCACCGACGGCAGCAGCACCAGCCATGCCTCCCGCACTGCCGACAGCATGGCATGTCGCTGTGAACGGCCAGGGGCAGGGACCGTTTGGCCCGGACCAAATTGCCACTGCCATTGCCGCTGGTCAAATCACTCGATCAACACTCGTCTGGACCACAGGGATGCCGGGCTGGGTGCCAGCAGGTCAGGTGCCAACATTGGCCCCGGCGTTTGGATCTCCAGTGCCTCCTCCGGTTCCTCCGACGAATTCCTGAGTTCCGGTGTTGAAACGTTGCGGCATGCTGTTCAAAAAGTGGGGCAGGATCGATGAGCCGGATGGCCTGAAGTAAGCAGCGCCGTGTCGGTTCCGCCCCCTTCCTCAGGCCCGACGAAGCGCTGACAGCGGGCGATCCGTCTGGTTGTCAATCCTCACGAATCACCTGTTGACGGGCGTTTTTTCATCGACAATTATCAATCGTCGGCGTTCCAGCGGCGTCGCCTTCCAGCCTCCCGTCTTCCTGTCCTTTCGTGGCGTCTCTGACGGCGCCGAAGGTTTGTCTGGCGGCAGAGTTTCCGGACGACTGACTTTTTCATCCGGCGCCGTGACGCCCCCGGAAACAGAATGATCCGCAGTTGTTCCAGTGGCATCGTCCACCCCCGGCAATAGCTCGGCTGCTCCTGTCTGCGGCATTGAAGGCGCCACAGAACTCGGCAATTCAGCAGCCCGTCTCGCATCCGGAGTTGGCAAGGGCGCCTCATCGGGAAGTGCCAGTAACAGCTCGCAGGGAAGTGGGACCGGTGGCACCGGAGTCAATGGGCCCGAGGAAGTGAGTGAATCCAAATCAAAAACAGCCTCCGATGTCATTTTGTTTTCCGTTCCCGGAGCAGGCCGGGGACCGAACACTCGTACTTTGCCCTTGGGGTCAAGGGACGTTGTATCCTTGATTGTGTCGTCTGTCGCGGATCTCGCGATCGATGGAACCTGACCTAACTCCGCGCTGGACCCCTTGCTGGCCGAATTAGAACCATCTGTATTCAGCTCATCGGACGACGTTGTGTCGCCTCGAGTGGGGCTGTGAGGTGATTGCGCAGCCGCAGCAGGACTTTCCGGTTCCTGGCTGCCTGGCTCCGGGCTGCCTGGTTCCTGGCTGCTGGGTTCCGGGCTGCTGGG
>JAGQQS010000767.1 GCA_020426105.1 Planctomycetaceae bacterium | reverse complement strand
GGTACCATCGCGGGTGTCTGGTGTAATCGAGCCTGTTTTGACAGGACTGTCGGCAACATTGTTGCTGAACAGGAAGCTGCCATGAAAGAAGCAGGAATGAGCGTTGACATCAATATCCTCCGCAAAGACGGGCTGGTTCTTGCTGATTCAGACGAAACGTCCATACTGAAAGGAAATCTGTCAGACGATGGCTTGCACGCTGCGAAACTTGGTGGCGAGGGCAAGACTGGTTTCACCGAAGAGCGTGACGCACGCACATCAATCCTCCAGATTAATGGTTATGCTCCTCAAAAAGGGCATTCGACATTTCCAGGTTTCAACTGGACCGTATTGACGCGCTGGGAATTGCAGCAGGCAATTTCAACGGCATCGACAATTCGGAGTTCTGTGCTGGCGATTGGCGTCACGGTGGCCATAATTCTGATGGCTCTGGGGCGATGGCTGGCAACGGGGATTGCGCGACCTGTGGAGCAAATGACAACGGCCGTGGAAGGTCTGGCCACAGGTGATCTCTCCACCCGCCTCGCGATTCATCGCACTGATGAACTGGGGCGCATGGGAGACGCGATGAATCAGGCGCTGAATGCGATTTGTCGTGCAGTCGGGACCGACAAAGTCAACTGGGACGAAGCCGGGGAAAGTCAGGCGAAGCTGAATTCCATCAGCCGGTCGCAGCCTGTCGTCGAATTTCGGATGGACGGGACGATTGTTGCTGCGAACGAAAACTTCCTGACGATCTTTGGCTATCGAAGCGATGAGATTCACGGGAAAAATCACAGCCTCTTCGTCGATGAAGCAACAGTCAGAAGCCGTGAATACCGCGAATTTTGGGCGAAACTGAATCGTGGAGAGAGTGTGATCAGCGAGTTCAGACGGATTGGAAATGGAGGAAAGGAAATCTGGATTCAGGCATCTTACAACCCCATTATCGACGTCCATGGCAAGCCATTCAAGGTCGTTGAATATGCGACGGACATCACACAGATGGTCCATGAACGGGCCGAATCCACAAAACTGCGTACAATCGTCGATGAGTCCGAAGCGGCATTTATGACCGTCAACCGTGACTTTGTTGTGACATACATCAATCAACAGACAAAACTGATGATGGTGAAGTATCAGCAGGTATTCAAATCGCTGTGGCCGGCGTTCGACGGCAGTAAACTGCTGGGTTCAAATATCGATCAGTTCCATAAGAATCCACAGCACCAGCGGCAATTGCTCTCCGATCCGGGCAAACTCCCCTACAAGACTGATATTAAAGTTGGTCCGCTGACGTTTGCACTGACGGTTACTGCGCAACGCGATGGTGCGGGCAACTATGTCGGCAACACGCTGGAATGGAAGGACGTCACAGAAGTTCGCAAACAGGAATTTATTAACGCCGACTATTCCGGTCAGATCGCAGCAATCGGCAAATCACAGGCTGTGATTGAGTTCAATCTGGACGGCACCGTGATTTCCGCGAATGAAAACTTCCTGCAGACGATGGGATACTCGCTGGAAGAAATCAAAGGCGGTAATCATAGCCGCTTTGTGGAAGAGTCGTACAAGCACTCGACTGAATATCGAGATTTCTGGGCCAAACTCAACCGCGGAGAATATGTCTCTGGTGAATTCAAACGAATTGGCAAACGCGGAAAGGAAATCTGGATTCAGGCCT
>JAGQQS010000766.1 GCA_020426105.1 Planctomycetaceae bacterium | reverse complement strand
GAAGCATTCGTTGATGACCGCTGGCAAACACTCGAACCCACACCGGAATCTCCGCGTCGAGCGATGGTATCTGCCAGGCGATCTGATTCACTGATGGTCAATCTGCAGACTGCCATCTCGGATCTGTGGGACAATGGTGTGCACAACATGTCAGCGGCCAGACAAAAAGAATTTTTTGCCCCGGTGCTTTCCACATCACGTTCCGTGTTCGACACCATTCGACAACATGGTTTACTCCCCGCAATCTGGACGGGCATTCAGGAGTTTCTCCGATCGCCAAAATCATTGTTCAGCTGGCGCGGAGGATTGGCGACATTTCTGATTCTGCTGATCTGCGGCATCATCCATCGACTGCGTCTGTCGGTACGACTTTCGGCTGCCGTCAGGTCTTTGCTGGCGCAGTTTTCACGCGAGAAACGCGCACGCCGGTCTGTCATTCGCTTTTATGCCGGATTCTGTAGTTTGTGTGAGTCACACGGCATGAATCTTCAGGACGCCAATAGTGCGCTTGAAAACGGCAGATCGGCCGTGCAGAGATTTGCAGCGCATCTGGATTCGGATGAGCTGCGGCAGTTACCGATCCGGATTGCGACGGCCTTCAACGCTGTCAGATTCGGGAATGCAGAACTCACAAACGAACAGGCTGCAGAAATCGGAAGAGATTTGACGCTCTTCGCCAACGCCTTGTCGAGTCCCTCAGGTATACACAGGGCAGTCCGAAGACTTTAGTGTCGTGGATTTCGGCAGAAGTCCATCGTCATATTTTCTGGTCAATGCAGTCAATTTGCGGTGCCAGTTGCATTTTACGGATCGTCCCTTTTTCCAGAATTTTGCCTGAAACAATTATTGTCATGACCGGTGTCTGCCCGAGTTGCCAGCATGTTGTAGGACGATTCGCCAAAATATGCCCGCGTTGTGGCGGGCAGTTGACGGCTGGCCAGCCTGAGGCACCGCTCGACACGGTGATTGTGCATGGGGAATACAAGGACCACGCGACCACATCAACGGAAATTGAACTCGACGGACTGCTGCTGCCTGGGCAGGTGCTGAATATTTACCAGTGCGAAAAGATCCTGGGACGTGGCGGAATGGGCGTGGTGTACCTCGCACGCAATACCAGTCTCCAGCGCCTGTGCGCGCTGAAACTGCTGTCGCCACGCCGGATTCAGACTGATGTGGACTACGTCACACGGTTTGAGAATGAGGGCCGCGCTGCGGCAGCACTTGTGCATCCCAATGTTGTGACGACACATGCCATCGGTCGGGCCGATGACTTTCATTTTTTGGAAATGGAATTTGTCGCAGGAAATGCATTGCAGTACGAGATCGAGACTCAGGGCGCGATCGGTCCAATTCGTTCGACGACGATCGCTGTCGGAATCGCCTCCGGTCTGGCAATGGCGCATCGACTTGGGATTGTGCATCGGGACCTGAAACCGGACAACGTGCTGGTGACTCCGGGTGGCATCCCCAAAATCGTCGATTTTGGCCTGGCCAAGACGGTGGTCGGCGCCCATCATGATGGCCATGCTCTCGTCGGCACCCCCTATTTTATGGCGCCGGAGCTGTTTGAAGGCCAGCCCGCCACACCCACGAGTGACGTTTACGCGCTGGGGGTGTGTTATTATTTAATGCTCACAGGTCGCTATCCGTTCGAAGGCGAATCCATCAACACGCTGAAGAAATCAATCCTCACGGCCAGCTATATCAGCGTTCGCAGATTAAACAAGGCAATTCCGCTGGATATCGCGGAGTGCGTATCTCTGATGCTGCATCGGGAACCAGAACAACGTCCGCAGGACGGGGCTGCCGTATCCCAGCTGCTCCAGGCAGTGCTGGGTTCAGCCAGGGACCTGGATATCCTGATGTACGAAGCATTCAACGGTTTACCGAATATACGCTGGCAACGTGAAGGGAACGATCGTTTCCGCGTTGATCTGAACCTCCGCGGCGAACGCACGCAGACAGTCTTTATTGAAAATAGTCTGCACTCGCCGGGCGAACGCCTGTTACTCATTTTCAGTCTATGCTGTGAGGCCATCCCTGCTTATTATGAGGACGCACTGCGACTGAACGCCGTTGTTCATCACGGAGGAATTTCGATTCGCGATATCAACGGGACCCCCTGCTTCGTGATGGTCGATACCTTTCCGCGCGGCACGGTCAGTGGCGAAGAAATTCGCCGCAGCGTAATTGAACTGGGATATCGCGCCGATTTTGTGGAGGAGCGTCTGACAGGCAAGGATCTGAACTAAGCAACTTTTCCCTCTGGTGCAGAATGCAGGCGAATTACAGTGTGGGGCAGAGATTCGCTTCAGTGGACCGCGCTGACTTCTGACGGCTTCGTCGTATTTCAGTCCGCGGCATTCCCGTCCGAAATCATTGAACAAAATCGACTTCACAAGAAAACGACCATGTGTTTGATACATACCATGCCTTTCAATGCAATACACACGTTCTTTCGACGGCGGCCGAGGATCAATGAGTCGCCCAACTCTGCCCTCAAGGCAATGTATTCCCCGCGACAATATCTTTATGCAGTTTGTCTGGGGCTTGTCGTTTGTGGATGTGGAGCCGCAGACACCACGACCGACAGCGGCCAAATTGTACAGAAATCCCCGGAACCAGGTTCCTCAACGGAGTTGCCGGATAAAACAATTCGCGTGGCGCTGGTCATGAAGTCACTCGCCAACGAATTCTTTTCGACGATGGCTGATGGCGCGACGGCCTATGCTCAGGAACACACGGAGCAATTCCAATTAATTGTAAACGGCATCCCGGATGAGACAGATCTGAGCGCCCAGGTATCGCTCGTAGAACAGATGATTGCGCAGGAGGTAGACGCAATTGTTGTGGCACCGGCAGATTCTCAGGCACTGGTTCCGGTGCTCAAACGGGCGCATGATGCGGGAATCGTTATCGTCAACATCGACAATAAGCTTGATGCAGCCGCGCTGGAGAAGGCCGGCATGGTTGTGCCCTTCGTGGGCCCCGACAACCGAGCGGGCGCGAAAAAGGTGGGCGATTTTCTGGCGTCAACCCTGAAAAAAGGCGACCCCGTTGCGGTGCTGGAAGGAGTTGCGACTTCCTGGAATGGTCAGCAGCGAAAACTGGGATTCGAAGACGCGATGAATTCAGCGGGCATGATCATCGTTGATTCCCAGTCAGCCAGTTGGGAGATGAGCATTGCCAATCAAACGACGGCAGGGATACTCACGGCGCATCCGGAAGTCAAAGCGATTCTGTGCTGTAATGACAGTATGGCGCTGGGCGCATTGTCGGCGGCAAAATCCGCAGACCGAACCGATCTGGCGATCGTGGGATTTGACAATATTTCCGCGGTACAACAGGCGATTATTGAGGGCCGGATTCTGGCGACCGCGGATCAGCATGGTGACCAGCTTGCAGTCTTTGGAGTCAAACTTGCGCTGGAAATACTGAACGACGCACAGGCGGTACCACACGACCAGGAAACGCCCGTTGATCTTGTGACAGCAGAGACACTGTCCGAATAGTCGAATTTTCCGAACCGGAATCAACCCGCTGAAAGATGTCCCTATGACTGTGCTGTTCCGAATTTCATGTCTGGTGCCGTTGATGGTGCTCGTTGCTCATTCAAATATCGCTGGCGCGGGGGATCATCAGCTGCGTATTACCGAGGATGAAACCGAGCTGCGCTTCTGGCTCGAGAACATGGTTTGGTATCACCGCTACGTGCGCGAGGAAATCACACAGGTTACCGGATTGGACGAATCACAGCTGAAGACGCAACTGATGAAATTCAATATCAGCGAGGCGACCAGACCTCCCCGCAATCCCGAACGATTGCTGCTGTTGCCATACCCGGGCGGGAGGCATCCGCGAATTGGATTCCTGGAAGGCGCTGTCGAGCCGCAGCGGGAAACGAAGCTGAGTGTCTTCTGTCCCTGGGATGATCACAGTTACGTGGTAATGGATGTCCCCGAAGCGATCTGGTCAAATCTGGGCCTGACATATCTGGCACACACGCATGTCACTACCATTTGGGAGCAACAGGGCGCTGCTCTGGAACAGCAGGAATGGCAACGGAACGGCGATGGCAGTTTTCAGATGCAACGCCGCCTGCCTAACGGAATTGAATTCGGAACAACTGCCAAAGCGCTGTCGGATCACATTGCCATGACGATGTTTCTGAAGAACGGAACGGATCAGCCGCTGAGTGACCTGCGGGTTCAGAATTGCGTGATGCTCAAGGGGGCTGAAGGTTTTGATCAGCAGACGAACGAAAACAAAGTTTTTACCGACGGCTATGCGGTCGCGCGTTCTGCGAACGGGGATCGCTGGATCATCACGGGGTGGGATCCACTTCATCGAGCCTGGGGAAACAAGCGGTGTCCCTGCCTGCATGCGGATCCCAAATTCCCGGACTGCGATCCCGGCGAAACCCGGTATCTTCGAGGCTGGCTTTCATTTTATGAAGGCGCAGACATCGCTGCTGAACTGCAGCGCATTGAATCAACGGGCTGGCGTCATCGGTCGCCTGATGGATCAGGTGAATAGCGGGGAATCATTGTCACTGTCCCTCCATGCTGCTGCGAATGACTTCTTCGGCGAGCGCTTCGAAATCGACGCGATCAAGAGACGACGACACAAGATCCTGAGCTACGCCTTCGGTACTGCTCATGGTTTCTGTCGTCACCTGCTGACGCATTTTGCGGGCGAGGAGTACCTTGGCGGCTTCGCGTTCGGACACCGTTCCTTCAAGTACAGCGGGGACACTTTTTGCCGTTTCCAGTTGCTTTTTCGCCTCCGCCATCCAGCGCTGCGCCTTTTCAGGTTCTTCGAGGATCGAATCGGCGACGAGCCCGGTTTCGTTTTCCATATTTTCACGGGAACGCATGGAGCCTCGTCCACGGCCGGATGAGCGACTTTTGGCGCCCGGGACCTGACCGTGGAATTCTGATTCAAACAAGCCAGCGGAGGGTGTGGGACGATTGCCGGAACCCGACAGACTGAATCCGACGGGGTCCGTAAAGTACTTTGCGACTGAGTCCTTAACCTTCTGATCCTGAGACACCAGCCACATGACCATAAAGAATGCCATCATGGCCGTTACGAAGTCCGCATAGGCCACTTTCCACGCACCGCCGCCACCGCCTGCCATGATTATGTTCCTGCAAATTGGACTGTCAGAATCAGCCGGGTTCTGATCTGCGATGTGTCATCCGCCCCTGGGCCACCGGGATCGCTACTTTTGCGCATCCACTTCCTTCAGCATTTCATCCAGTTCTTTGCTGGATGGACGCACTCCGGAACCACAACCACGGCGGACATTGTCCATCACGGCTCTGGGTGATCCACCGCCGGCGAAACCAACGATGGCGGCCGCGATTGTCTTCTGCAGGGCCGCCTCTTCATGTCCCAGACCATCCATCGCACCGGCCAGCGGTCCGACAAGTCCGTACGACATCAGAATACCGAGGAAAGTACCTACCAGAGCGGCACCGACTTTGTGCCCGATTTCTTCGACAGGGCCGCCGATAGCGCCCATCGTCACGACAATACCAAGTACAGCGGCGACGATCCCAAAGCCGGGTAAGCCGTCAGCAGTTCTGGTTAGAGCCGCGACAGCATCGTGATGCTCACTTTCGAACACGTGAATTTCCGTGTCGAGCAAAGCCTGCAGACTGGGACCATCATTTCCTTCCATCGCCCCTTGCAGGGCTCCGGTGACGAATTCCATGAGATGGTGATCGTGTGCGATTTTGGGATACTTTTGGAAAACAGGACTGTTATGCCCTTCCGAGAGGATTGATTCCCACGCGAGCATTCCGTCGCGCCGGGCGACACGGAACAGCTCGTACAGAAGCTTAAACGCCTGAATATACGTCTGTTTCCCTACATTGCCACCTTTGAGCAGGGTGATCAGGCCTTTCGCGACATCTTTGAGCACTTTAGGAGGCGAACTGCAGATCATCGCACCAAGAGCGGCACCACCAATTGTCACGATTTCTGACGGGTGAATCAATGCGTGCATGTGACCACCAGCCATCGAGAACCCGGTCAGGACCGAGGCGATTACGACGATGATTCCCACGATCGGCAGCATTGATCTAACTCTCTCAAAACCGGGCACCAGCGCGCGAATTCAGCGATGCACATAGCGCCTTATCGCATTCACAAACGCCAACTTGCCCGCAAAATACGGCAATCCACCCCGTGTTGACCGCGTAAGAATTCCGCCATCGGTACGATCGTTAAATCTGGATTCGGGATTCTCCTCGATTCCGCGCTGTTTTGAGACAAATTTGAAGGCATACAGACCCCCCATTGAATGGGTTTGGCATCAAACCTACAATCCGCCGCGTCGGGATAATCTGCATTGCTGTCCGGATGCTGACCAGACGGCTTCAAATTGCAGTCCGGTCACTGCCTTCCCGCGATTTTAGACTTGGCGCACGAAATTCATCTCTGGGGATACGAATGTTGGATCAGGCTGTTCTAGATACGGTTTCGGGGATTGCTCCGGAAGAGCTTGATGACTGGTATGAATCGCTCGAAGACATCCTGCACCGCTATGGGCCTGAGAAACTTCGCGAACTACTCGTACACCTGCAGGAGCGTGCGTACGCCCGTGGTGTGATGCTGCCTTTCACCGCGAATACGCCTTATATCAATACCATTCATCATACCAGGGAAGTGAAATTCCCAGGCAACCGGGAACTCGAACGTCGCATCAAGAATATTGTCCGCTGGAACGCCATGGCAATGGTCGTTCGAGCCAACAAATACTACGACGGCGTTGGCGGACACATTTCCACATTCGCCTCGTCCGCAACTTTGTACGAGATCGCGCAGAATCATTTTTTCCACGCAAGATCTGGTGACCACACGGGCGACATGGTGTATTTTCAGGGCCATGCGTCGCCTGGCATGTACTCCCGGGCGTTCCTGGAAGGGCGCCTGACGGAAGAGCATCTCATCAATTTCCGTCGCGAACTGCCTGCGGGAATTGGTCTGTCGAGTTATCCGCATCCGTGGCTGATGCCCACGTTCTGGCAGTTTCCGACCGTGTCGATGGGACTCGGTCCGATCTGTTCCATCTATCACGCGCGATTCCTGAGATACATGGAACATCGTGGGTTGCTTGATACTTCGAAGTCCCGAGTCTGGGCTTATCTCGGTGACGGTGAATGCGATGAACCAGAATCTCTTGGCGCGCTCACGCTGGCATCTCGCGAAAACCTGGACAATCTCACCTGGGTCATCAATTGTAACCTGCAACGTCTGGACGGTCCTGTTCGAGGCAACGGGAAGATCATTCAGGAACTTGAAGCGGCCTTCCGTGGTGCGGGCTGGAACGTCATCAAGGTGATTTGGGGGTCTGACTGGGATCCGCTGCTCGATGTCGATGAAGACGGCAAACTTGTGAAACGCATGGGCGAAGTCGTGGACGGGCAGTATCAAAAGTATACCGTTTCCGATGGTGCGTATATTCGTCAGCATTTCTTTGGAGCTGATCCGGA
>JAGQQS010000765.1 GCA_020426105.1 Planctomycetaceae bacterium | reverse complement strand
GTTCTGTTGGAGCAGGTTCTGTTGGTGCAGGTTCTGTTGGTGCAGGTTCTGTTGGTGCAGGTTCTGTTGGTGCATCATCCGCTTCGAAGTCGATGAAAGCATCATCTATTGCAACAAGTGGCAGTGGTCTGCTGTAAAGCGATCGAGTTTTTTCCAGAACCAGGGGTTCGAGGGTGCTATCGATCACGGAAGCGCTATGGTAAATTGACTGGGCCAACTGCAGTCGACCAACACCGGCAGCGAGGTCACCGAGATCGAAACGGGCCTGAGTATCGTCGCGAGTCCTGATCACTTCAGCGAGCCTGGCAGTCAGAAGTGCATCTTGTTCTCTGAGCTGTTCGACATTCTGTCGAAGGACTGCCTCCAACTCTGGTTCCTCCGCCATGGTGGCGAGAGCTGCGATGACTTCGAATAATTTCAGATTGCGCCCGTGGTAAGACAGCGCCGTGCGCAACGCCTTTAATGTCTCGATCGCCTTTTCCTTCGAGCCCATTTTCAGCACGATCTGTCCAAGAACTCGATTTGCCAGTGGATCATCGGGATTTTCCTTGATGATACGCCCGATCGTTTCGAGAGCCTGTTCAGGCTCATTCTTATCCGCCAAACTCAGTGCGCGGGCCGATTCGCGAAAACTGATCGCATCGATCATTGGCAGAAATTCTTCCAATTTCGTGAAATCGCCCGTTTCGATCATGCAGTTCACAAGTCCAAGAGCTTTTTGTGAATTGGCAGCGTCTGTCGGATCTGACTGGATTGCGGCTTCAAATTCGATCGCCGCGTCCTCATACCGGCCGAGGTCTGAATAGATATTTGCCAGCATGTTGCCGACAACGCCAGGCCTGAAATTCTGTTCCTTCAGGAATTTCAGATGGTGCAGTGCATCTTCCCAATTCAGAATTTCCCTGAGCACATTCGCCAGGCTGAGCCGAGATTCATGTGCGTTTTCGTCTTCCTGAAGAGCAGTTTCGTAACTCGCGATGCATTTTTCTCTTTGGCCAGATCTCAGATAGGCATTTCCCAGCTGAGAAAGTGCCTGGATGCGAAGCGTGGGGTCCTTTAGGGCTTCCTCCAGCAATGGTATTGCGAGCAGCGGTTTCGATTGTCCCAGAAAGGAAATGCCCTCCAGAAACTTTTGCTTCCCCTGAAACTCGGGAAAGTCTTTCAATTTCTGCGTGTTCTTTTCGGCCAGCGCGCGGTCACCTGCCTGGAGAGCGGCCATGGCCTGGTCATAGAACACGTTTGGATCTTCAGGAATTGACTTTCGAACCAGCGAGGTGACGATCGCGGCACCGAAGGCGATCATGATCAGCCACAACCACCATGGAACACCATCAGGAACGCGGACAGGTGCGGGAGACTTGCTTGGAGGCTTCTGGGACATAGGTTGAAATACTTCGCTTTTTGAACGCCGGTTACTGACAGAACGCTGGTTCTGTCCAACAGAATCGACCGAAAATTCGTACTGTATTGATGGACGCGCACGCAAATGCAGAGGGCGAACGCCTGATTTTCTGCACTTCAGATGGTTGTTACGGCGATTCTGCCTGCTGTATTGGGTGTTTTTCCCGGAGTTTAGCCAAGTCAGGATCAGGAGCACAAATGACCGCTGATCGTCACAGATAAAAATCGGACTCGCAGTAAGCCCATGTCAGACCCACAGCCTGTATCCACGCGAAGAGATTTGCTGTCAGCAGTGTATCCAGCGAATGCTGCCAGGACTGTTGATTCTGCGACTGTTCGGTCCTGCAGGGACAGGCTTCAGCCCGAGGCGGGAATTACTGTCCGCCTGTCAGCACGTGTGATGGCGTGCGACTTTTCTGTGATTATGAATCCAGGCGTTACGGATCAGATCGAAGCGGCCGGTGCGGCTCTGGAGCTGGTCAGCGCGATCGAAGACTGGTTAAGTATTTACCGCCATTCCAGCGAACTATCGAGTGTGAATCGAACGGCGGCGGAGTCACCCGTGAGCGTCCGCCATGGATTATTCAGTTTGCTCCAGGCCGCCATGCACATCAACGCTCGGACGGATGGCGCCTTTGACATGGCCACGGGTGCGCTCACGCAGCTTTGGCGTGCCAGCCGTCGCGCGGCCACGATCCCTCTGCAGCAGGAAATCGACATCGCCCTGACGCGCACTGGCCTGAAACATGTTGAATTGCAGCCCGAATCTCAGAGTATCGCATTTCGCGTCCCCGGAATCGTGCTGGATCCCGGGGCGATTGGAAAAGGGTACGCTTTAGACGAGGCCGCTCAATGGCTAACGCAGTGCGAACATGGTCCGGAGGCGTTTCTAATGCACGGCGGACACAGTAGTTTGATTGCTCGCGGAAGCCACAACGGTCATTCCGGATGGCCCGTGGGGATCGGAAATCCGCTGTTTACCGAAAAACGCGTCGGCACAATTATGCTGCGTGATCAGGCGATGGCCACCAGTGGTTCGAATATCCAGTTTTTTCGACACGCAGGAAAGCGCTACGGACACATTCTGGACCCGCGCACGGGCTGGCCCGTGGATGGAATGCTGTCAGTGACCGTTTTAGCACCCTCCGCAGCCCTCGGAG
>JAGQQS010000764.1 GCA_020426105.1 Planctomycetaceae bacterium | reverse complement strand
CAGGGACATCGGCTCCTGACCAACGTCCAGTGCATCCCTGAGCTTCGAGGACGTCATCAGGGTGTATGCCATTTGGGAATATCGATCGACGTTTTTCCCGACTTTGTTGCGGTGAGCGAACCCCTGGATCGGATCGAGTTTTTCAAGGAGTGCCCGGCGTTTGAACAGGCGATCATGCTGCATGGTGTCACTAAGCTGCGCTTCCTTCGAAATGCGCAGACGACTTTCAGGGGTGATCCCCAGGAAAGGGTCGGCAACCATCACATCGTTCCGCGGATCAAAGAAGGACACACGCGGAACTTTTTGAGTTGCCGTGCCATCGAACTCAGTCCACACAGGATTGTAGCCATGCCCCAGGAATGAAGCATACGGACCCGCGCGTCGTACAAACGGGGTAAAGCTGCTGAACCTCCATGGCAAACCCATGTTTCGCGGTACTTCCGGCGTTCCGACACCTCCCGAACGATCCGCGAGGTAATCCAGAACGCTGCCAAAAAACGGTCGGTGTCGCGTATCCTGCGGATTCGTTTCGCTGGAAAAGTCAACGGCAGGGGCGCCTGACAAAGTGTAAAGATTGGAATGATTGTTGTGGTCATGCGTCATCGATCGAACGATGGCCATCCGGTCGGTCAAGGCCGCCAGACGCGGCAACTTCTCGCAAATGGCGACTCCGGGAACGGCCGTCGATACCGCACCCCACTGACCTCGGATACCCTCCGGCGCATCCGGCTTTGGATCCCACGTCTCCAATTGCGAGGCTGCTCCCTGCAAATAGATCAGCAATACTTTTTTCGCCCGCCCGAATGTCGCAGCCTGTCCGACTTCAGCAGCCTGAAGCCGCGACGTTCCCGGATCATCGCCAAACGCCAAAGCCCCCAGGCCCGCTGCGGACTGCAACATGGTTCGACGATCGAAACCATCGTCGCCGACATGACGCGGATTCACCGAATGCAGATCCCGACCGCACTGCTGCTGACCAGGAACAGAATTCGTTGATTCGTATTGCGGTTTCGCTGACACGTGAATACTGCTTTCACTCGCCGAGAAATCAATCTCCCGCGATGCCGGATTTCCAGACTTGGTTCACCCTGCCCGGGTTCAGGTAATAACAACGGTTTGAGTTTCATCGCGGATGATTGTCAACATGGGAGAGCGAGGCCCCTGCTGAGCCGTTGCTCCACCGAAACTCACGGCTCCGCAGGAGCTTCGCCCTCACGAAACGGAAGGCCTTGATGACTACCCGACATCCGCAACTGGACGCCAAAGATTTACCTGACGGGTAAACCCTTGTATCGCCAACCATTTCAGTATAGCCTGCATGGCCAAATATCAATGTCGGAAAACTGGCTATGCGTGCAGAAAAAGAACAACATTCGGAAACGTCAGGAATCACAGCGGCAGACATTGAACATTGGCTGATTCTGCAGATCGCTGAAGAACTTCGCGTCGATCCGGAAGGCATTCGAGTGGATCAGCCGCTTCTGTCGCATGGGATTGATTCCATGCAGGTCGTGTCGATTGTGGCAAAGCTCGAAGACTGGCTGAGCATTCGGTTTGCGGGCAATCCTCTGGAAGATTACTCCACAATCGAACAGTTGGCACAGCATGTGGCAGAACTGAAATCAACATAGTGTTCGGTCAACTTTAAAGACAGATGTTGCGTCTCAGAAAAGCCGTCAGGATCCAGTCGTGCGCAGCACTTTATTTGCGAATTGGCTATTGGTTCATGATCCTTTTTCCGGTTCGTGGCAAAGCATGAAGCACGGGTCTCGCATGGGTATGGAACTTCTGTGGGTGAGGTTTGGATGAATGGTCAGAACGCAGCGGTGCGAACTCACACAACCGACAGGCTGTCACCGCGGCTGGCTCGGGAATCAACCATCCGCTATTGCCTGATACTGCTGCAACTTTTTTTGATTGCCGCGATTGTCTACCTCTTCAGGATCGAGCAGCAACGGCATTTTCTGCCAACCCTGTGTTATATCTCGGTCGGCTTTGCAATTCACTTCTGGCTTCCGATCGATCACCGTCAGCCGTTCTTTGCTGCATTATCCGTCGGCAGCGTACTGTTTGTGATGGGCGCGATCAACGGGTTTTACGTGCTTGCCATTTCCGGCGTCTGCATCAGCATCTGTTACCTGCCGGTCAGTATGCGCATACAAATGGTACTCCTGGCGACACTGGGCATCGCCCTGGTAGCATTTCGTTCCCTCTATTCATGGCCGTTCTGGCCGGTACTGGGTTCGATTCTGATGTTTCGTCTGCTGATCTTTGCCCGCGAACACTGGAAGCATCAATCAACCTCTCGATTTTCTTCCGTCGTCTCGTATTTCTTTATGGTTCCAAACGTCTGTTTTCCGTTCTTTCCCGTCGTGGATTTTAAAACTTTTCACACCAGCTGGTACAACGACGACGAATGGAAGATCTATCAGCGAGGGATCGTCTGGATTGTTCGCGGAATCACGCATCTGCTGCTGTATCGACTGATCCGGGTCAATCTCGTCCCCGACCCTGACAACCTGCAGAGTTTTCAGCAGATTGCGATCTTCGCGGCGACGAACTATGCCCTGTATCTGCAGGTCTCGGGACAGTTCCATCTCATCACCGGCCTGTTGCATCTTTTCGGCTTCAACCTGCCCCGCACACACCGTCATTTCTTCTTCGCATCGAGTTTCAGCGACATCTGGAGGCGGATAAATATTTACTGGAAGGACTTTATGTCCAAAATGTTTTTCTTTCCCGCCTTTTTCTTTTTGCGACAGCGCGGATCTGCTGCCGGGCTCGCAATTGCCCTCAGCGTATTCTGGGTGTTTGTCTGCACCTGGCTGTTGCATTCATGGCAGACATTCTGGCTTATGGGACGATTCCCCATCACACTCAATGACGCCTGCCTCTGGCTCGGTGCTGGTACGTGTGTGGCCATCAATGCCGTCTATGATTCCCGTCGCGGCCAGCGAACAGCGCCGGGGCCATGGTTGTTCGCGCTGAGTCTGTCCGTGCGCACCGTGAGTATGTTCGTGCTTGTCAGCCTGTTCTGGGCCTGCTGGACGAAGCCTGCCTTCCTGAACGCTGTCCGGGACGTCGCATCGAATTCTGAATCGCGATCCGGACTGATGACTGTCCTGTTCGTACTGTTCGGTGCCATGGCGGTCGGAATGTTTCTAATCTACTTTTATCGAGTGCGGAACAAACCGGCCAGCGCGACACGTGAGCTGGACTTTTATCATTCCGTCAAGCTGCATGCATCAGGGATGGCCGTTCTGCTGGCGCTCACTCAGGTTACCACAGAAAATCTGCCTGACGCTACTTTCTCGAAGTTTCTCTCGAACCTGCGGACCAATCGTGTCGCCGCGCATGAAGTTCAGCTTCGTGGCTACTATGAAGATCTGAACACGGCGGTGATTCAGGCAGGACCATTGCTGCAATCTATTTCCAGCGATGCCGAACTGCAGCGCGTTCAGGCCGAAGGGTTCGAAAAAATTTCCAGACCCGCCGACAGATATCAAAGCCTCGAACTGATTCCCGGGATGACTGCCGACCTGAACGGGAGTGCGATCTCCATCAATCAGTTTGGAATGCGAGACCGCTCCACGCTCACTATGGCAAAGCCACCTGACACGACACGCATTGCGATCGTGGGTTCGAGTATCGTGATGGGTTATGGAGTCACCGATGAGCAGGTCTTTGGCAGAGTCTTCGAAACACTGTTGAATGACTCAAGACCTCAGCAGCAAAAGCATATTGACGTACTGAATTTTGGCGTCGGCAAACAATGGGCTCCACATCGCCTGATCAGAATTCAGCGGCAGGTTGTTCAATTCTCACCCGACATGCTGATCTATGTGGCTCATCAGGATGAATTCTCTGAACTGGCGGCCTACACAGGAATGCTGATCGCCGATCGCATGCAGCTGCCGTCAAAACATTTCGATGACGTTGCCGCCAAGGCAGGAGTAGTACCGGAAATGCCACCGGGAGAAATTTACAGCCGGTTAATGCAGGCACAGCCGGGGTTGCTGAGTGCTGTCTACCAGACGATAGTCGATGAATGTCGCGATCACCGCATCCAGCCGATCTGGATCTACATGCCCATTCCGGATCCAAACTCTGCGGCGATCGGCAGCCAACTCATTCCAATCGCGAAAGCAGCCGGATTCGACGTGTATGACCTGTCGGACTGGCATCAGGATCAGGATGGCCTGTTTCCTGCCCCCGGAGATCACCATCCGACTGCCAAAGGCCACAAGCTGATCGCTGAATCACTGCTGGAGCTGTTCAGGCAACATTCGTCAATTCTTTCCGAATAGCCCACTCCAAAAA
>JAGQQS010000763.1 GCA_020426105.1 Planctomycetaceae bacterium | reverse complement strand
CGAACGTGCCACGCGTCATCACGCGGTCGTTGCCTCGACGAGCCCCGTAGCTGTTGAAGTCGTTCGGTGTGACGCCCTGAGCCTGCAAATATTTTCCAGCTGGACTGCTCGCTTTGATCGCTCCGGCCGGGCTGATATGGTCGGTCGTTGTCGAGTCTCCGACAGAGACAAGGCAGCGTGCCCTGTCAATCGACTTAATTGGCAGCGGCGTCACCGGCATATCAACAAAGAAAGGTGGTTCCTGAACGTACGTGCTGTGTTCGTCCCATTCAAACAGGTCCGCATCACTGCTCTGGATCTTCTGCCATTCTTCAGGTCCGAGTGTCGCCTTTCCGTATTGCTCAGTAAACATCTCAGGCGTCATCGATGAGGCGATCGTGTCCGCGATTTCTTTCTGACTCGGCCAAATGTCTTTCAAAAAGACGTCTTTGCCCTGCTGATCTTTGCCCAGCGATTCCGTGGCGAGGTCGATATCAACAGTCCCCGCAATTGCATAGGCGACAACCAGCGGAGGACTGGCAAGGTAATTCGCCTTCACCAATGGATTCACGCGACCTTCGAAATTTCGATTGCCCGACAATACGGCAGCGGCTACCAGATCACCTGACGTCACGGCTTTGGCAACGGGTTCCGGCAGAGGACCGCTGTTGCCAATGCAGGTCGTGCAGCCATAGCCGACCGTTTGGAATCCCAGAGCATCCAACGATTTGTCGAGCCCCGATTTTTCGAGATACTCCGTGACGACGCGACTTCCGGGGGCCAGGCTTGTCTTCACCCATGGCTGACGTGTCAAACCCCTGGCGACAGCGTTACGAGCCAGCAATCCGGCTCCAATCATCACGCTGGGATTACTGGTATTCGTGCAGCTGGTGATGGCCGCGATGACGACTGCGCCGTCGGTGATGCTGGACGAACTGCCATTGTCTTCCACTTTCACAGGCGCCGACGCCGCCGTCTTGCCAAACGCACCGCTCAGCGATTTTTTCCATTCCGGCAGCATGTTTTTCAGCAGGATGCGGTCCTGAGGTCGTTTTGGTCCTGCCATGGACGGCACCACATCAGCCAGATCCAGAGACAGCGTGCTGCTGAAACGTGGTTCCGGCGAACTGGCCGTGCGGAACATGCCCTGCTCTTTGTAGTAACGTTCGACGAGATCGATCAGGTCCTTCGATCGGCCGGTACGTTCCAGATATCGAAGCGTTTCTGCATCGACCGGGAAGAAGCCCATCGTCGCGCCATATTCCGGAGCCATATTGGCCAATGTCGCCCGGTCAGCAAGACTGAGTGCATCCAGGCCTGGGCCGAAGAATTCCACGAACTTGCCAACGACCTTGTGGGCACGGAGCATTTGCGTCACGGTGAGGACCAGATCTGTTGCGGTTGCACCTTCCGGGAGCTTGCCGGAAAGTTTGAAACCGACAACTTCCGGTGTCAGCATGTAAATCGGCTGCCCGAGCATCACAGCTTCGGCTTCGATCCCGCCGACGCCCCAACCAACGACACCCAGACCGTTGATCATGGTTGTGTGACTGTCGGTACCGACAAGACTGTCCGGATACGCGACGCCATTGGTCGTCATTACAACGGTCGCAAGGTATTCCAGATTAACCTGATGGACGATCCCTGTCGCCGGAGGAATGACGCGAAAATTATTCAGCGCTTTCTGGCCCCAGCGGAGGAACTGATAGCGTTCCATGTTTCGTTCGAATTCGATTTCGACGTTGTGTTTCAATGCAAACTTCGTAGCGAATTCATCGACCTGGACGCTGTGATCGACGACAAGATCGCATGGCACAAGTGGATTAATTTTCTTTGGATCGCCACCCATTCGCACCATTGCACTGCGTAAAGCCGCAAGATCGACAATGGCGGGGACACCGGTAAAGTCCTGCAGCACAACACGGCCGGGCTTGAAGGGAACTTCGACCTGAGCCGGACTTGCGGCGTTCCAGTTGGCGAGGTTCGTGACGTCGTCCGCGGTGACGATAAAGTTGTCAATGTTGCGCAGACAGGCTTCCAGCAGAACTCGGATCGAATACGGCAGCGTATTGATGTCGCCGATGCCGTCCTGAATCAGCTTCGGGAGGCTGAAGTATTTGACTTTGCCAGCCGCTGTGGAAAGAGTGGATTCGGCACCGAAAGGATTGGTATTGCTCATGAGTAGGCTCGGAGGTTTCAATCGAAAGAAATGCAGGCCAGCGATGAGTTCGATGGGAAGTCAACGCACGCGGCGGGAATGATAACGAATTGAATCTGACCGGGGATTGTTCAAGGGACCAGGCTTCTCGCATTTGCGAAGAAAAGGCGCAGACACGCTGGCGGTTCGCAACGCAGGGTGCGGAGGACTACCAAATAAGCGAAACGACGTCCCATTTCCGCCTGGTGCGATGCGCTCTGCACCACAAACTCTAATGCTTT
>JAGQQS010000762.1:6433-9472 GCA_020426105.1 Planctomycetaceae bacterium | reverse complement strand
CGGGTGTACTGTACGCCCGTCGCTCCGCCGACGGGATTGCTTGCAAAGGTTCCACCGGGTCCGTGACTCAACCGGGAATTCTTCTGCTGCCCGAAAGTCAGAGATTCATTGACGGACGGTTTGCACGGTTGGACCAGCCACCAGGGCACCACATTCCGGCAGAAAACACCTGTTTCTCCGGTCATGGCAGGATCCACCGGTATCGCACTGCGTGTTTACTCGCGATCGGGCAGGTTTCCATGTCTTCGAAGAACGTTTCCCTGCAGCACCTTGCTGGATTCCTCAAGCGTTGAATCGGGACTACCGTCACACTTTGCCTGATCAGTAAATCTGCTGTGCCTTATCACGGCCTGAGACGATTGAAAAGAGACGAGATGTTCTGTTCATCGAATTCAATTCGAAGACCTTGCGAGTGTTTTTATGTCGGAAAATGCTAAAGACGATGCCGCGTCAGGTGGCGTTCCAGAAAAATCATCGGGCGGAGGAAGCATCGTTCCGTGGATTGCCGTCGGTGTACTCAGCGCCGGCATGGGCAGCGCGGTGCCTTTTTTTCTGGCTGGACAGCAAACACACGCCGCCAGCGAAAACGGTGACGCGGATGCGAACGGGGCCGGCGGACACAGCGGCAGTGCGGGGGCAGACACGAAAAAGGTCAAAGCCTTCACGATGCCAAAGCAGGAGGACACCATTTTCCTTCCGTTTGGAGAGCCCGGGAAAGACCAGAGTGTGGTGGTGAATCTGGATGAAGGTCGCATGTCGCGTTACCTGCGAATTGCGATTTCGCTGCAGATTCCAAAGTCACAGGAAGAATCGTTTAAGAAGCTAATCGAAGCCAAAAAGATTGTGCTGAGGAACTGGCTGCTCAGCAAAATCTCGGACCTTGATCTCGATGACATCCGCGGGGCTGCCGGGCAAAATCGCCTGCGGCGAGAAATCCGCGAGCAGTTTAATGCGGTGCTCTGCCCTGACGGTTACGACCAGATCTACGACGTATTGTTTGAAGAATTCAACGTACAATGACCACAAGTGAAATGGTATCCAATATCGACTTCACTGCACCTCCGCGTCTGACGGGGACCGCAAACCGTGCGCTCGCGCAGTGGAACGGCACAGCAACGGCTGTGCTGCAGGAATTCTGGCAGGCACTTCTCGGCAATCGCATCACGCTCCAGGTCGCACGGACAGATTCATCGGTCGCACAGAAGGCTCAGCAAGCGCTGCCGGATCCGGGCTGCGCGGCACTTCTGAAAATCGGTCCGGACCGTTTTGACAGCATGGTCGCGTTCTCCAGTCGCATCGTGCTCACGCTGGTCAGTGAGATGCTGGGTACGCTGGGAGAAGAATGGCCGGTTGAGCGTGACCTGACGGCGGCCGAATTGTCTCTGGTGGAGCTCCTGTTCGGTGAAATCGCGCGGGCGTTCAGTCAGGGCTGGCCGGAAGTCAAGGCTTTGCCGGTGGAGCTGGACCAGATCCTGGTGCGTCCCCTGCGGAGTCGCATCTTTCAACCCCGAGAGAATCTGATTCGCAGTGTGGTGTTGATTCAGACACCAGTCGGCGAGGAAGCGTTGATCATTCTGATGCCACAGGCCGGGCTGGCTTCGATCGGAATTGACGATGCGGCGGCGATCCCGGTACTTCAGCAGGCCCCAGCGCCGCAGATGCGGGTCCTGGCGGAAACGCTGCCAGTCACCATGTCAGTCCGACTTGGGAAAGCATCGTTGTCACTGGGGGAAATGAACCAGCTGGGCGTGGGAGATGTGCTGGTCCTTGATCAGGCCCTAAACAATCCGCTCGAAGCGAGCATTTCCGGACGTCTGCATTTTCTCGGCCATGCCTGTCGGCTTGGCCAACGGCAGGGGTTCCGGGTGGTAGCCGCAAAAAAAGATTAGGAACAATGACGTGAGTACGGAAACCAATCAAACGCCGGCAGCCAGCGAATCCGCCGATGCTGTCGTCGATCAAATTATGACGAAGGGAGATCCTCCGGTTCCGGAGGCTCATCCGGTTGAGTTTCCGCAGGTGGCACGATCGCGAGCCAGCGCGGCCATGCCTCTCGAACGTTTTGCAGAAGTGAGCATCGAGATTTCGGTTGAGATCGGACGCGTCACAATGCCTATCGGTGAACTATTGAAACTGGGTGAAGGTGCTGTCGTGGAATTGAATCGAGCCGTCTCTGAACCAGTGGACGTGATGGCTCAGGGCGTGCGAATTGCCAGCGGTGAAGTTGTTGTTGTGGACGATCGATTCGCAGTGCGGATCACGGAAATTGTCGACGCCGAGGACAAAGGTTGAATCCGGTAAACTTCTGGCCAATAAAATCTAAATTCTACCAAACCAATCGTAGTGGACGAGGCAACGAGTCCTTCACAAACCAATCGTAGTGGACGAGGCGACGAGTCCTTCACAAACCAATCGTAGTGGACGAGGCAACGAGTCCTTCACAGCCATGAAACATTCCCGTCATCAACAGTCAAACAGTCGACTTCATGCGCAGGCGCGCCGCGCTTTCGTGATGGCGTGTCTGGGATTGATGCTGTTGATGGCAGATAACGTCGTGGCACAACAAGCAAAGGATCATGAGGCACCGGGCGGGATGGTTTCAAAGAAGGAACAACTGGTGCGCAGACTCGAAGCGCTCCGCGCCGCCAAGTCTTCTTCTCCCATCCAACGCGCTGTCCATGTCCAGACTCCGGAACCCAAAGAATTGTTTCTTGATCTTACCAGTTCCTCTTCAGCAACAACTAAAGCTGCTTCCGAACAGGCGGCAGCAGCCACGCTGGACGTGTCGATGACGTCCAGTCCGACTCAGGTCGTGATGCGGGCCGTCGCCTGGGTCTCGATTGTGCTCTGCGTCTGCTGTCTGATTATCCTCGGAGCGCGTCGCTGGCAACGCGAACGAGGTCTGTTGCCCACCACGACTTCCCGCTCGCGAGTCATGGAAACTCTGTCTCTGGGCCCAGGGCGAACTGTGTCCCTGATTGAAATGCACGGCTACCGAGCCCTCGTGGCAACCGATGCCGGCGGTATTCGCTCCCTGGT
>JAGQQS010000762.1:0-6324 GCA_020426105.1 Planctomycetaceae bacterium | reverse complement strand
TCAAATCTCAAATCTCTGACCACTGACCACTGACCACTGACCACTTAACGAAGGTGCCGGAATGGATTCCGCACAAACAATCCAACAGATCATGGAGTCCGATGGATTCCAGGGACTCTCGCCGCAGGTCAAGGTTGCCTTGTTTCTGGGTGGAATGGCCCTGATTTCAGCGGCGCTGGTCACCATGACTGCATTCACGCGGATCGTGATTGTGTTGTCATTCGTACGTCGCGCACTGTCTACTCAGGAAATTCCACCCACGCAGGTCATTCTTGGACTGTCCCTGTTTCTCACGTTGTTCGTCATGGGACCAACATTGACCAGTATCGAGGGCGATGCGGTACGACCGTACCTCGACGGAACCATCGATGGTCAGACAGCATGGCTCCGCGGTTCATCGTTCCTGCACGAATTCATGATTCGCCAAACTCGCAAAGCCGACATTGCCTTGTTCGCCGGGATGGCGAATGTCAAACAGATTCAAACGGCCGCAGATACCCCGATGCGGGTTCTGATTCCGGCTTATGTGATCAGCGAACTCAAAACCGCATTCATCATGGGCTTCTGCCTGTATATCCCCTTTATTCTGATTGACCTCGTCGTTTCCGTCATTCTGATGTCATTGGGAATGATGATGATGCCTCCTATGGTGATCTCAACGCCATTCAAGATCCTGTTATTCATTCTTGTGGATGGCTGGCAGCTTATTTCCCGTGTGTTAAGTATGAGTTTTCATTAACCCCGGTCGCGCAAAATCTGAAATCTGAAATCTGAAATCTGAAATCTGAAATCTGAAATCTGAAATCTGAAATCTGAAATCTGTTATGTCAACGCCTTCAGTCACCGCCAAACCTGTCATCGGGTCCTGGATGCAGCAGAGTGAAACTCTGCTGTCATTCGGCATGCTCGTCGGTTTGATTGTGATGCTGGTTCCGATCCCGGAATGGCTGCTGGATGTGCTGTTGGCCTCGAATCTGGCGGCAACCACCTTGCTGCTGCTGGTAACGCTGAGTGCACGCCGGGCTCTGGAACTTACGGTTTTCCCTTCGCTGCTGCTGCTGCTGACGCTGTATCGCCTGTCGCTCAATGTGGCCACCACGAGGTTGATTTTGCTGGACGGCAACGCCGGGAATATTGTCACGGCGTTTGGCAACTATGTCGTCGGTGGACAGCTCGTTGTGGGACTCGTGATCTTTCTGATCCTGGTCATTATTCAGTTTATGGTGATCACAAAAGGTGCCGGCCGTATCGCAGAAGTTGCGGCACGATTCACACTGGATGCAATGCCCGGCAAGCAGATGGCAATCGATGCGGAG
Organism: Planctomycetaceae bacterium; assembly: GCA_020426105.1. Taxonomy (GTDB): domain Bacteria; phylum Planctomycetota; class Planctomycetia; order Planctomycetales; family Planctomycetaceae; genus SXXK01. The sequence continues at coordinate 5,008 of JAGQQS010000762.1, read as the reverse complement.
TTGAATGCGGGCAGCATTAATGACAAAGAAGCCCGTCGCCGCCGGGACGAATTGTCACGTGAGACCGAATTCTACGGGGCTATGGACGGTGCGAGTAAATTTGTGCGTGGCGATGCGATCGCGGGATTGATCATTACTGCTGTCAATCTGATTGGCGGGGTTTTGATGGGTGTCACGCACGGCATGTCGTTTCTGGATTCGATTCGTACCTATTCGATTCTTTCCGTAGGTGACGGACTGGTCTCACAGATTCCGGCCCTCGTCATCGCGACGACCGCCGGTGTCCTCGTGACCAAGACAACATCGGAAGACAGTCTGGGAGACGAAATCAGCGGGCAACTGTTCCGCTCGAATCGTCCGATCTACATTGGCGCAGGAATCCTGTCGGTCATCGCCCTGATGCCCGGGCTTCCCAAGTTACCCTTTTTGGGGGTTGCCGGCGGACTGATGCTGCTGGGCAGTCGGAAAAAGCCCGTGGAGCCTGCGGCAGAAACACCGATCGGGACTGATCCGACAACGCCACCTCAACCCGACGACGATCGTCATCTGGATGAATTCCTGTTGACAGATCGAGCGGTCGTGGAAGTTGGAGCCCGGCTGGTTCCGTTCATCCAGAGCAAGCGTGTGAAGGGACTTTCCGAGCGGATTACGGCGCTGCGTCGCGAGTTTTCGCGGACGAGTGGGCTATGGGTACCTCCGATTCGCGTGAACAGCAATTTGTTATTGCAGCCGGAAGAGTATCGAATCCTGATTGCCGGCCGTCGGGTGGCGGGTGGTGAACTGCGTACCGAGCAATTGCTGGCGATTCTGCCGGAAGGACGTCAGGTTTCTGTTTCCGGAGAGGCGGCGATTGAGCCGGCGTTTGGTCTGTCAGCACGATGGATTACTTCTGAGAGTGTGCGACTTGCAGAAATTCAGGGCTGCACCGTCGTTGACCCCTTAAGTGTTTTAATCACACACCTTGGCGAGATCCTGAATCGCTTCGCCCACGAACTTCTGACTCGCGAGTCGCTCAAGCAGATGCTTGAGCGTGCCCGTGAGTTTTGCCCCACGATCATTGATGAAATTAAACCGGAGACAATTCGCATGGGATCATTGCATCAGGTACTGGTTCAGCTGGCGGAGGATCGAATTCCTCTGTCCGACATCGCCTTAATTCTGGAATCGATTGTCAATCACGCCCCGGATTCGAAGACCAGTGAAGACCTGACCGACAACGTACGCCGCGACCTCGGCCGACTTGTCTGTGAACGTTTCCGCGGTGAAGACGGACGACTTCGCGTCGTTTCCCTTGAACCTCGGCTCGATATCCGTCTGCGTCAATCACTTCAAAAGGATCAACTGGCGCTGGAAGTGACCTCAGCGACGCGACTGATCGAAGCGATTCATAAAGCATGGAAAGACTCCGAACGACGTCAGATGCCGCTGGCACTTCTGGTGGATCAAAAAATTCGGCGGCCGCTCAGACGGCTTATCGCACGTACCACTCCCGCGATCGGTGTCATCGCTTACCAGGAAGTTCCGGATGACCTGGTGATCGATTCGGTCGTGATGCTGGAGTTCAGCCAGATCATCGGGGAGGAATCTGCGGCGGAGAGCAAAGCATTTCGCGAAGCCGCTTAAATGCTGAATCGACGCCGACTTTCGGATCCGAACCCCCGGCAAATCAATTTGCAGGTCAATGACAATAACTATGAATACATCCGAAATTATTCTTGATCAACGTCCCTGGGGTCGTGTGTGCGGCCTGTTGATGTGCAGTGCCGTGATGCTCATTGGTATCGCACGTCAGGTCGCCCCCGGGGAGATTGTACTGCGGGCATTCACCGCTGCACTGGTTTCAACCCTCTGCGTCCGCGGACTCGTCCTGCTGTTGCAGGGTATGGCGGATATTGAGTCGGATGAAGACTGAAGGTTAGCGACGGCACCGGGCCGGTGGACGTCGGCAATAACTTTAACAATTGGCACCGCGAAACAACGACATGAGTACTCGTATGCATTCCGCCGTCAGAGCATATCATAAAGTCTGCAAAATGGATCTGCGGGATCGTCTGATCCTGGAGCATCTGTATTTTGTGCGTCACATTCTGGGCCGGATGCTGGGAGGGTTGCCGGATACGGTAGACAATGACAACCTGGAATCCGCAGGTATCCTTGGGCTGGTTGAAGCGGCTGGCCAGTTTGATCCGACCCGCGGCATTGCATTCACGACTTTTGCCTATCAACGGATTCGCGGCGCAATCCTGGACGAACTGCGACGCAATTGCCCGGTACCGCAGGCGGTGCTGCAGCACTGGACACTGATCCGGGAAGCATCTGTCCATATGCCTCCGCCGCTGACGTCCGAGAAACTGGCCGAGCAGACCGGATTGACAGTCGAAGAAGTAGATGACTGCATCGCCGCCATGCGATTGACGCGGCCGGAAAGCTGGGCCGACGAACTCGGCGAATTGCCCGTTCCCGGTAATCGTGAAGAAGAAGTGGATGCTGATTCGCGACGCGTGGAAGAGAAACAACTTCTGGCGGATGCTATTGAGGAACTGCCCGAAAAAATGCGACTCGTGGTCACCATGTATTATCTCGAAGACATGCGCATGAAAGAAATCGGGGAAGTGCTGAATCTGTCGGAATCCCGCGTCTCGAGACTGGTGGCGGCCGCCGAATTACAACTCAAAACAATCGTTAAACGAAAGAGCGGAGAATAAACATGACAGCAGTCGTGAGTGCCAAAGGTCGAGTCCTGTCAGGTCAGCAGGTGCGATTCAATGATGCCCCAATCCGCCTCGCCAATCAGCCACGCTGCGCTCCTGCTGCAGATCGGATTACATTGGAGACGGACCCGGTCACGGGCGATGTCACCTGTATTACAGTGCGGTGTGAGTGCGGCGAGGTGATTAAGCTGGAGTGCGAATACTCAAACAACACACCGCAATAATTCGCCACCCTGTTCCGGTCGTCGTCGCCGCTGGTTCATTTCAAAGCCGTTGAAACTGGATCAGAACATCGACGGAATGCAAGCAGATTCCGGCTGAAAGACGTCGTGTTCTGCGAGAATCAGATGAAGTCAGTGCCGTAATTTCAACATCAAAAATTCGTTCTCCGGAGTTCGTAAGCCATGCATGGCTTTCAACCACAAAACAGATTCGGACTTGCCTTGCCGATGATTTCACGATGGACTCGGGTGGTGCTCGCGCGCGGGATGTTCTGCGTCGGTCTGAGCCTGTTGTCAGGTTGTGCGATCACCCAGAACGCATGGAAGAGCGTGCATTCCGCAACCTGCGGGGAAGCTGGCTCAAAGTGTTCCTGCTCCTGTGCCGACTGCCGCACAGAGATGCACCAAACACACAGCGTCGAATCGACAGGGGGGGATGGGGCGATACCTGTGGCGTCTCCCGCTTATCCCGTCACACCGGTTCCTCCTGAGGGCAGTCGCCCCGTCGCGCCCGCTGCGCAACCACAGGCGGCCACGATGAATGGTGTACCGGGGACCTGGATTCCGGCGCCCCAGACCCCGACAGAATTTGAAGCGCCGTCCGCGGTGCCGGTTCCGACGCCAGGAGCGGTGTGGCAGGGAACAGAATACTACGCCTCAAACAATCCTCCCACATTGCACATTCCGCCAAGACAAGGTCAGGCCGCGCTGCCGCAGGCGACAGGCATGTGTCCGCCGGATGCCGGTCCGCAGCCGGACGCACTCAGCGAATACAGAAATCAGGTTCAGGTGCTTTCTGAACAAATTTCGCGGATGATGACGTCTCAGGAATCGATCAAGGCAAATCAGGAAACGCTAAAAGAGTCGCACGCCCGGGAAATTCTTGAACTCAAACTTCAGCAGGCGACCGCCGAGCGTGATCGGCTGCAGCGAGAACGCGAACTGGAACTGGAACTGGAAAAGCAACGACAACGCGAACTGGAAACGATCGATTCTCTGTCTCAGATTGTTGAAGGTGTGATGCCACGCAATGTTCCCGGCGCTGCCCCGGCTCCCGCAGCGGCCCCCCGTTCAGCAACACCGGCTCGACAGTTGAATGCCAACGCGCCGCAGCAGTTACCAGCCGTCGACGAGAGTCTCTGATGAATTTGCCAACATTTATATTCCCGGGAACTGATTCCAGTCGGCTCGTCACCACAATTTCTTACGTTGCCCGGCTCCTGATGTTTTGTCACCTGTGCGGCTGCCATCTCCAGGAACAGTCGACCTCGTTCCGCGCTCCGGCCGTCACAACGCGTTTTACATCCAATCCATTGCCGACAGCGGGCGGGTGTCCGCCCGCCATGCAAGCGATGTCCGGATTGCCCAATCTCAAGGTTGGGCTCGCGATGCAGAGTTTTAACGATCCGATCCATACGGCCTTTGCCGGTAAGCTGGGAATCGCGATCATTCGTGAACTTCAGCTGTCGGGGGCATCGATGCAGGTTCAGCCGGTGACGATGGACCTGCAGCCGGTGTCTGTTGGCGAGTCTCTCGAAGCGGCGCCTTCGAACGTGATTTCCGTCAGTTTTCAGGAGCCGTTGGATGTGCTGCCGCCGGATCAGCCTCCGCTGCCACCCGGCACGGTCAGTGGACGCGCTGCCGTCGATCAGATTCTTGTCGTGCGAATTATGGAATACCGACCGTATTTTCCGATGCGGGCATCGCTGGAGATTAAAGTGCTTCAGGGGGAATCTGAAGAATTGCTCTATATGACCACCGCCTGCTGGAATGCTGCCGATTTCGGTCTTGTCGAACCAAAGCCAAAAAGAAAAAAACAATATCGCTGGTTTGGCGAAGCGCGGCCCGGTGATCCTGCACCCGGTCACAATAGTCCCGATGCCCTGATGTATGAAATCGCCACAGATGTTACCATGTGGTATACGACAGCTCTCAATCCGGTCGTAACTCAGCCTCTGAAAACAAAACGGCGACTGCTTCGCTGAACTTTGCTGCAGAACACGACTGTTTAACGGCTTCGCCCTGCCGGGCAGCGCTGTTAAGGATTATCAGTGCTGAAAATCGGCCGGTTTTTCG